>JAXDHL010000261.1:0-6877 GCA_034664525.1 Solirubrobacteraceae bacterium | reverse complement strand
AGCCTGCGCACCTCGGCGAGCGCCCGCAGCACCGCGGTCACCATGCTCTCGGCGAGCGCGATGCGGTCGGCGTCCTGCAGTGCCGTGCGCGACTTGGCCCGCGGGAACGACTTCACCGGCAGGACGGCGACCGTCCTCATACCGGGAAGCGCTCGCGCACGTCGTAGAGCGTCGTGCGCTCCGCCGCCGGCCGGCCCGCCGCGTGGGCGGCGCCGATCAGCTGGTCGGGGTCGAGCCGGACGCCGTGCTCGCTGCCGGCCATCCGCGAGATCGACTCCTCCATCAGCGTCCCGCCGAGGTCGTTGACGCCCCAGCGCAGCGACTCGGTGGCGGCGTCGAGGCCCATCTTCACCCAGCTCGCCTGCACGTTGCGCACGGTGCGCCCGAGCGCCAGCCGGAACACCGCCGTGTGCTTGAGGTTCTCCTCGCGGGAGATCGGCTCGATCCCGTGCCGGGTGCCGAGCTGCGTCTGGTACGGGATGAAGCTCAGCGGCACGAACTCGGTGAAGCCGCCCGTGCGGTCCTGCAGCGAGCGCACGACGCGCATGTGCTCGGCCAGCTCGTGCGGCTGCTCGATGTGCCCGAACATGACGGTGACCGTGGAGCGCAGGCCGGCGGCGTGGGCCGCCTCGATCACCTCGACCCAGCGAGCGGCGGGCAGCTTGTTGGGGGAGATGCGCCGGCGGACGCCGTCGTGCAGCACCTCGGCGGCGGTGCCGGGCACCGAGCCGAGGCCCGCGTCGATCAGCTGCGCGAACACCTCCCCGAGCGGCAGGCCGGAGGTCGTCGCCATGTGGTCGACCTCCATCGGCGAGTACGCGTGCAGGTGCAGCTGCGGCGCGGTGTCCCTGGCGAGGCGCAGCCAGCCGAGGTAGTCGTCGAGCTGCCAGTCGGGGTGGATGCCGGACTGGATGCAGACCTCGGTCGCGCCGTAGGCGGTCGCGTCGCCGAGCCGGCGGACGAACTCGTCGCGGTCGTGCTCGTAGGCGTCGGGCGAGTGCCGGCCGACGCCGAAGCCGCAGAACGCGCAGCCGACGACGCAGACGTTGGAGACGTTGATGTTGCGGTTCACGACGAACGTGACCTCGTCGCCTGCCAGCTCGCTGCGCAGCTCGTCGGCGGCCTGTCGCATGTCCTCGATCGCCTGGGGGCGCGACTCGCCGAACAGCGCGGTCAGCTCGTCGGGCGTGAGCACCTCGCCGTCGCGGGCGCGCTCGATCGTGTCGCGGCGCACGCTCGCGGTCGCCCGGCGCGGGATGAAGGTCGGGTAGTGCTCGCGGACGGCCTCGAGCACGCGCGGCGCGAGCCATTGCTCGTCGATGTAGCGCCCGTACACGCACAGGCGCTCGGCCAGCGCGACGCCGTCTTCCTGCAGCCGGGCGCGAACCTGGCGCGGGGACGGGAAGGGGTGCTCGGGGGAGATGTGGTCGCCGTTGGCGCTCAGGCCGCCGAGGTCGGTCGCGCCGGCAGCCACGAGCTCGGGCCACCACTCCGACAGGTTGGGCGGGACCTGGATGCCGACGCCGGGCAGGATCCGCTTGGCCTCGCCGATCAGGCGCACCAGGTCGTCGAGCTCGATCGGGTTCGCCCACCTGGGCAGCTCGAGCGACGGCGCGGAGCCGATCCCGGTCCGCCACAGCCGCTCGGCGGCGGCGTCGGCGATCTCGGCCGGCTCCTGTCCGTAGTAGGACTGGTGGGGGACGAAGTTCTGCAGGATGACCTCCTGCAGGTGGTCGAAGCCGGCCAGCGCCTCGAGCGCCGCGATCCGCTCGTCCTCGGTCTCGCCGATGCCGACCAGGATGCCGCTCGTGAACGGGATCCGCAGGTCCCTCGCCGCGGCGATCGTCTCCAGGCGCCGGGCCGGGTGCTTGGTCGGCGAGCCCTGGTGGGCGACGAGGTCGGGGTTCACCGACTCGAGCATCAGTCCCTGCGAGGCGGTCACCTCGCGCAGGCGGGCAAGGTCGCCGCGCGACAGGACGCCGAGGTTGGTGTGCGGCAGCAGCCCGCGCTCCAGCGCGCGCTCGCACGCCCAGACGACGTAGTCGACGAAGTCGCCGAAGCCGAGCTCGGCCAGCCGCGTCTTGACGCCCGGATGGTGATCCGGGGCCTCGCCGGTGAGGATCAGGAGCTCCTTGACCTGCCGGCGGGCGGCGCGGTCGATCAGCCGCTCGACCTCCTCGGGATCGTGCAGATGCGGCTGATGGGTGGCGAACGCGCAGTACTTGCAGTAGCACCGGCACGTCCGTGACAGCGAGAGCGTGACGTTCCGCGAGAAGGTGACGCGCCTTCGCATCACCCGGGACGCTAGCGCCCCCGCGTAGGCTTCGGCCCGTGGCTGAGCTCTACGACCGGATCGGGACCACCTACGCCCAGCGGCGGCGCCCGGACCCGCGGATCGCCGCGGCGATCGAGGCCGCACTCGGCGACGCCCGGACGGTCCTCAACGTCGGCGCGGGGGCGGGCTCCTACGAGCCGCGCGACCGCGCGGTCACGGCGGTCGAGCCGTCGCAGACGATGATCGACCAGCGCGCGCCCGGATCCGCGCCGGTGGTGCGGGCCTACGCGGAGGACCTGCCGTTCGCCGGCGGCGCGTTCGACGCCTAGATGGCGGTCCTCTCCGATCACCATTGGCCGGACCGCCTCGGCGGCCTGCGCGAGCTGCGCCGGGTGGCGCGCCGCAGCGTCGTCTTCACCTGGGACCGCGACGCCGTGCGCGACTCCTGGCTCGTGACCGACTACCTGCCCGAGTTCGCGGGCCTGACGGTCAGCAGCCTGTCGATCGCGGAGATCGCCGACGCGCTGGGCGGGGCAGAGGTCCGCTCCGTTCCGATCCCGCACGACTGCCGCGACGGCTTCCTGCACGCGTACTGGGCGCGACCGGAGGCCTACCTGGACCCGTCGGTGCGCGACTGCATCTCCGTCTTCGCCGCCGTCGATGCCTCGGAGGGGCTCGCCCGGCTCGAGGCCGACCTCGCCTCGGGCGCCTGGCACGATCGTCACGGTCACGTCCTCGACCATGACGCCCTCGACCTCGGATACCGGCTGGTGATCGCGCAATGAGCTTCGACGACATCAATGGCTACGCCGAGCGGATGACCACGCCGCCGGCGCCCTTCCTGCAGGATCTCGACGCGGAGACCCGCGCCACCCAGACCGACACCGGGATGCTGACCGGCCCGCTGGCCGGGCGCCTGCTGGACATGCTGGTGTGGGCCACGGACGCCCGGCTCGTGCTCGAGATCGGCGCGTACACCGGCTACTCGGCGTTGACCATGGCCGCCGCGCTTGGCGCGGGCGGCCGCGTGATCACCTGCGAGCTCGACCCCGAGCGGGCGGCGTTCGCGCGCGCCCACATGGACGCGTCGCCCTACGGCGACCGGATCGACCTGCGCGTCGGGCCGGCGCTCGAGACGGTGCAGACCCTCGACGGCCCGTTCGACCTCGTGTTCATCGACGCGGACAAGACGGGCTACCCCGACTACTTCGAGGCGGTGCTGCCCAAGCTCGCCCCGCGCGGCCTGATCGTGCTCGACAACATGCTGCGCGACGGCGCGGTGCTCGAGCCGGGCGGCGACGAGGGCACGGTCGCGATCCGCGACCTCTCCGAGCGACTTGCGGCCGACCCGCGCGTCGCCGCCGTGCTGCTCCCCGTGCGCGACGGGATGACCGTCGTGCGCCGTGCCGACCACTAGGGGGGCGAATCTCGCAGTCGTGACATCTAGGACATCCGATGGATGTCTCAGATGCCACGCGATGGGCCACCGTCGCCGCGATCGCCTCGCAGCAGTGGGGTCGGATCACGACGGCGCAGCTGCACGCGGCCGGCGCGGGTCGCGGCGCGATCGAGAAAGCCGTGCGGTCCGGGCGGCTGCACCGCGAGCACGTCGGCGTCTACGCCGTCGGTCACTGCGCTCCGTCGGATCGGGGCCGGTGGATGAGCGGCGTGCTGGCTTGCGGCGAGGGCGCCGCCCTGAGCCATCGCAGCGGCGCGAGCCTCGTGGGGTTCCGCCGCGCCGAGGGGCCGCGGATCGATGTGACCGTCCCCGGCAACCGGCGGCGTCCGGGGATCGCCGTCCATCGTTCACCCCTCCCACCGGACGACGTCACCGTCCATCAGGGGATCCCGGTGACGACGGTCGCGCGGACGATTGTGGACCTGGCACGCGAGCTGGATCCGGATCCCCTGACGCGCGCGGTGCGTGAGGCGCAGTACCTCGGGCTCTTCGATCTGGAGGCGACCCGCGCCGCCGCGGCCCGCCGGCCGAGCCAGGCGCTGAACCGCATCATCGAGGACATGGTCGGGACGTCGTCGGCGCTCGACGACGGGTTCATCCGCCTGCTGGAGCGCCACGGGCTGCCGACGCCAGTGGCGCAGAAACGGCTGCTCGGCCACCGGGTCGACTACGTGTGGCTGGAGCAGCGGGTGGCGGTGGAGCTCGACGGGTTCAACGCCCACGTCTCGCTCGACGCCTTCCAGCGCGACCGCAGCCAGGGCAACGCGCTCCAGCTCGCCGGCTGGCTCCTCCTTCGCTTCACCTGGGCGGACGTCCACCGGCGCGGCCGGATCACGGCGGTGACCATCCGCCGAGCGCTTGGCATCTGACGCATCCGATGGATGCGCGAGATGCCACGGCCCGCTCAGACGAACAGATCCGGCGCCAGATCCTCCTCGGTCGCGTCGCCGTAGCGATAGCGGCCGAGGTCGCCCTCGAGCAGGTCCTCGTCGATGAAGAAGTTTCCGGTGCATTCGCGCGCCGGGCGGGTGAAGACCTCGTATGCGGCGTCGGCCACGATCTCCGGCCTCCGCGACCGGGCCATCGCCGCGTCGCCGCCGAGCAGGTTCTGGACCGCCGCGGTGGCGATGATCGTGCGTGGCCACAGGGAGTTGAAGGCGATCCCGGCGTCCTTGAACTCCTCGGCCATGCCGAGCGTGCACATGCTCATGCCGTACTTGGCGATCGAGTAGCCGACGTGCGCCCCGAACCACTTCGGGTCCATGTTCAGCGGCGGCGACAGCGTCAGGACGTGCGGGTTCTCGGCCTGCTTGAGGTGCGGGATCGCCGCCTTGGAGAACAGGAACGTGCCGCGGGTGTTGATCGACTGCATCAGGTCGTAGCGCTTCATCGGCAGGTCCTCGGTGCCCTGCAGCGCGATCGCGCTGGCGTTGTTGACCACCAGGTCGATGCCGCCGAACGTGTCGACCGTCTTCGCGACGGCGCCCAGGACCGAGTCCTCGTCGCGGACGTCGCCGACGATCGGCAGCGCCCTGCCGCCGGCCGCCTCGATCTGCTCGGCGGCGGTGTAGATCGTCCCCTCGAGCTTCGGGTGCGGCTCTGCGGTCTTGGCCACCAGGCAGACGTTGGCGCCGTCCTGCGCGGCCCGCAGAGCGATCGCCAGGCCGATGCCGCGACTGCCCCCGGAGATGATCATGGTCTTGCCGGCAAGGGGAGGGCTCATGGCGCGGATCCAATCACGCCAGGGCGGTGGCGAAGCGCAACGTCTCCTCCGCCAGGCGAGCGCGGCCGGCGGCCCCGTCCATCAGGACGTCGGTCTCGAGCACCGGCAGCGCGGGGACCCGCTCGTCGGCCACCACGCCGTCCAGCAGCCCGTCGTAGTGCGCGAGCGCGGCCGCGAGGTCGGGCGCAAAGGCGGCGGTCGGACCCTTGACGACCGTCCCTTGAACGAACGGGGAGACCGCGACCACCGGCGCCTCGCCGGCCAGCATCGCCGCGCGCATCCCCGGGACGGCGAGGATCGGGGCGATCGAGATGACCGGGTTGCTCGGACCGATGATGATCACCCGCGCGTTCGCCAGGGCGTCCGCAACCTCCGGGGTGATCGTCGCCTGCTCGACACCGCGGAACTCGAGCGGCCCGACGGGCCGGTCGCCCGCCTTGCCGCCGGCGCGGATCATCCATTCCTGGAACGGCGTGCCGTCCACCCAGGTGCGGACCGGCTCGTCGCACATGGGAAGCACGCGGGCGCCGACGCCGAGCGTGCGCCGCAGCGCGTCCAGCGCCTCGGTCAGCCGCTCGCCGGCCCCCAGCCGGCGGGCACGGTCGCGGCAGATCTCGAGATCCTCGTCGCCGAGGTTGAACCACACCTCCTCGCCGCGCGCACGGAGACGCTCCATGGCGTGGAACGTGTCGCCTTCGATCCCCCAGCCGCGCGCGTCGATGCGATCGGCGAGCCAGAAGAGCGTCAGGTCGGGGTCGGGGGAGACGTATCCGCCGTGGATCTCGACGTCGTCGCCGGTGTTGGCGATCACGGTCAGCTCGTCGCCGGCGACGTCGAGCATCCCGCGCGCGAGCTTCGCGCCGCCCGTCCCGCCGGAGAGGATCACGACCGTCACAGGCCCAGGGGCTCCGCGGCCGCCGGCAGTACGTCGTCCACTAGCGCCCGGAGAACTCGGGCTGGCGCTTGGAGGCGAAGGCCTGTGCGCCCTCGCGGAAGTCCTCGGTGCGGGCGCAGTTCTCCTGCAGCGAGACCTCGAGCTCGAGCGTCGTGGACAGCGCGGGCCGCGCCGAGGCATCGAGGACCCGCTTGGCCAGCCCGACGGCGACCGGCGCGCACAGCAGCAGCTCGTCCACGAGCGTCTGCGTGGCGGCCTCCAGCTCGGCGGCCGGGGCGACCCGGTTGACGAGCCCGATGCGCTCGGCCTGGGTCCCGTCGATCAGCTTTCCGGTCATGACCAGCTCCTTGGCCCGCCCGAGGCCGACGATCTGCGGCAGCCGCGACGAACCGCCGACATCCGGGATCAGACCGATCCGCGTCTCGGGCAGCCCGGCGATCGCCTCGGCGGCCATCGTGCGCAGGTCGCACGCGAGCGCCGTCTCGAGCGCGCCGCCGATGCAGCCGCCGTGGATCTGGCAGACGG
>JAXDHL010000260.1:0-3755 GCA_034664525.1 Solirubrobacteraceae bacterium | reverse complement strand
GGGGCGCGGTGCGTTCGGGCGGGCCCGGAGACGGGCCCGTCCGCATGGCCGCAAAGTCCCCGCGGGCTCCGCACCAGGCGTAGAATCGGCCGGTGGAGCGCCTCTCCGGACCCCACGCAGCATCGGCCGTCGAGTTGGTCGAGCGCCTGGATGCCGAGCGCCGCGGCCGTCCGTTCTTGGTCCTGCGCGACGACCACGGAGCCCAGCGCCTCATCGAGCTGCCCGAGGACATGCAGACCCTCAGCATCGGGCGCGGCACCGAGTGCGGGCTCGGGCTCCCGTGGGACGACCGCGTGTCGCGCGCGCACGCGGAGCTCGTCCCGGTCGGCCGCGACTGGGCCCTGGACGACGGCGGCCTCTCGCGCAACGGCTCCTACGTCAACGGCGAGCGGGTGCAGGAGCGCCGCCGGCTGCGCGACGGCGACACCCTGCGGTTCGGCGCCACCGCGGTGCTCTTCCGCCAGCCGGGCGCGCCGAGCGGCGCGTCGATGACGATGACGCAGACCGACGAGGTCCTCCCGCTCCCGGCCGACCTCTCGCGCGCGCAGCGAGCGATCCTCCGCGAGCTCTGCCGGCCGTTCGCCGGCGCGACCGGGCGGGCACAGCCCGCGACGAACCGCGCGATCGCCGAGCGGCTGGTCCTGTCGCTCGACGCGGTCAAGGGCCACATGCGGATCCTCTTCGCCAAGTTCGGCCTCGAGCCGCTGGCGCAGAACGAGAAGCGCCTGCGTCTCGCCGAGCGCGCGATGATCTCCGGAGCGGTCACCTTGGCCGACCTGCGCGAGGACGCGCCGAGGGCCGCCGCCGAGCCGGCTCACCGACCCGCCGGCCCACCGGCGTAGTCGGGTGATGCGGCGTGCGCTGCTCGTCCTCGCAGGCCTCGTCGTGGCGGTGCTCATCGTGGGCCAGATCGTCCTGCCCCGCGTCGCCGCGCAGCGGCTGCGGAGCGGCCTCGAGCGGCGCGGCAGCGACGTACAGGTCTCCGTCGAGGCGATGCCCGCGGTCAAGCTCCTGTGGCACAAGGCCGACCGCGTCACGGTGCGCGTCGGGCACTTGCGCCCCGGCGGCTCGGGATCGGGCAAGTCGCTTCCCGACCTGCTGGCGTCCACCAAGGCCACCGGCGACCTGGACGTCCAGGTCGCCCAGTTGGATGCCCAGCGGCTGATGGTGCACGACGCCGGCCTGCAGAAGAAGGGCAACACGCTCGTCGCCCACGTGCGGATCACGACCGCCGCCATCGACCAGGCGCTGCCGCCCCGCCTCCGGATCTCCGCCCGTCAGGTGGCCCCCGACCGGCTGGCCGTCAGCGGCCTCACGAAGGTCTTCGGCCGGCGGCTCTCCGGCCGGGCGATGATCGTCATCGACGACCGCGGCCGGGTCGTCCTGCGCCCCGACGGCGTCCCGCTGGCGTCCTTCATCAGCGTGCCGGTGTTCTCCGACGATCGCGTCGCCGTCGACGCGCTGAGCACGTCGCCCGACGGCGACGGCTTCACCGCGACGGTCCGCGGCCACCTGCGGTGACGACGGTCAGCCGTGGTCGCGGCGCAACAGCAGCCTGATCCCCGCGAAGAACACCACGATGAAGATCACGAGCGCCGCGGCCACCCGTGAGGTGGCGATCGCGAAGTAGTCGTGACCGAAGCGGCTGACCCTCGCGTACGCGGGGCTCGCGGCGATCCGGGCGTTGAGGTCGACCGCCGAGCCGAACCCCGCGTAGGACCACCGCGCGATCACGGCGTTGGACAGCAACGCCAGCGGCGCGCTCATGGTGGCCACCGGGACGATCGAGCCGCCGAAGAACAGCTGCGGCACGAGGACCAGCGGGATGAAGCTCGTGGCCTGGTCCTGGGTCTTGACCGCCGCCGACATGAGCAGCCCCATGCCGACCGCCGCCCAGCTCGTGAGGATCAGCAGGCCCAGCACCGTGAGGTACGTCCCCTGCGACTCGTGCAGCGGCTGGAAGCCGAGGACGATGGCCGTGAGCAGCAGCGTCTGGATGGCGGCGAGCGTGAAGAGCACGATCGCCTTCGACAGCACGTAGGCGCCCGTCCTGACGCCCACCGCCGCCTCGCGCACGAACACCGACTTCTCCTTGATGATCTCGCGCGCCGCGTCGATGGATCCGAGCCAGATCACCGTGGTCACCACGAGGAAGAGCAGCTTCACCGCCTCCCCCGCGTCTGAGCCGCCCTTGAAGACCTGCACCTTGAAGAGCCCGACGATGGCGAGCGCGAGAAGCGGGACCTGGAGCAGCAGGATCAACAGGTTGCGCCGATCGCGGGTGAACAGGCGCACGTAGCGGTGCGTCAACACGTAGGTGTGCGCCCAGAACGCTCCGCGACGGCGCCGGGCCGCGGCCTCCGCGTCGGTGGCCTGCTCCGGCTCGGGCTCGCGAACGGCCGGCGCGGTCCCCGTCTGGGCGAGCTTGCTCTGCCACTCCTCCGCGGGCCGGCGGTCCAGCTGGGCGTAGATGTCGTCGTAGGTCTGGGCGCCGAAGAAGTCCAGCGCGTCCGCCGGCGATCCGTGGAAGCACAGCCGGCCACCCCGCCCCATCACGACGATCTTGCCGCACTGGTCCAGGCTCTTGGTCGCGTGGGTGACCACGACGACCGCTCGGGCTCGCTCGGCGAGGTCGTGCAGGAGGTTCATCATCCGCGCTTCGAGGCCGGGGTCCAGGCCGGTGGTCGGCTCGTCGAGGAACAGGAGGCTCGGCTGGCTGAGCAACTCGGCCGCGAGCCCGACGCGCTTGCGCTGGCCGCCCGACAGCGAGCCGATCCGCGTGTTGCCGTGCGGCTCGAGCTCGAGCTCCTCGAGCACCTGATCGACGGTGGTCTGGATCTCCTCCTTGCTCGTGTCCTGCGGCAGCCGCAGACGCGCCGCGTAGTCGAGCGCCTCGTAGACCGACAGGCCGGGATGGACCACCTCGTCCTGCGGGAGGTACCCGATGTCGGTCAGGCGCGCGGCGAGCGGCTCGCCGTTGATGGTGATGACGCCCTCGGTCGGGGAGTTCACGCCGGCCAGCGCCTTCATCAGCGTCGACTTGCCGGACCCGCTCTCGCCGATGATCGCGACGAGCTCCCCCGGCTCGATGCTGATCATCGTCGGCTGGAGGATCTTCTTGTCCTTGACCTGGACGGCGATGCCCTCGGCGTCCAGGCGCAGGGTGCCGCGCTCGGCGCGCGCGACGAAGTCGGCACCGTCGAAGATCAGGCGGTACGGGCCGACGCCGATCTCCGACCCCGTCTGCAGCAGGGCGCGGCGCGTCGGCTGCCCGTTGACGCGGGTGCCGTTGCGCGACGCCAGGTCGCGCACCTCGATCTGGCCGTTCTCCTTGACGACCTCGGCGTGGAAGCGCGAGACGTTGGGGTCGTCGAGCACGACGTCGTTGTCGTCGTCGCGGCCGATCCTGAGGCGGTCGCCGGAGAAGCGGATCGCGTGCGTGGTCGGGATGGCGGGCGCCGACATGTCGAAGCGCGTCTCCTGACCCGTGAGGAACCGCAGCGCCTCCCCGCCGACCACGACGGTGTCGCCGTTGGCGAGCCACCGCGACTCGCCGTAGAAGCGCTCACCGTTGAGCACCGTTCCGTTGCGGGACCCGAGATCGACGATCCAGCAGCCGTCGCGCACGGGAACGATCCGGGCATGATGGCGGGAGACCGCGTCGCGGGCGATCTCGATGTCGTTGCCGGGCACGCGCCCGATCTGGAGGCCCTGCGCGGGCAGGGGGATGCGGCGGCCGTGATGCAGGATCGTGG
>JAXDHL010000259.1:0-6243 GCA_034664525.1 Solirubrobacteraceae bacterium | reverse complement strand
GCGCGGCGGGGTGGTCGCCGATGACCGTCAGCGGCGCGGCGTCGACCGACCACGCCGCCGCCGCCGACCCCGCGTTGCCCGCCGCGTCCGTGGCCTGCACCTCGACCGTGTGCGGGCCGTCGGCGAGGCCGGCCGGGGACAGCGGGGAGATGCAGTCCTCGAAGGCGGCCCCGTCGATCGAGCAGCGCACCGACGCCGGGTCGCCTGCGGTCTCGAAGGCGACGGTCGCGCGCCGCCGCGGCAGGGTGCCCGAGGGCGCGTCGGACAGGGTGACGGTCGGCGCGACGCGGTCGAGCGTCCACGCCCGCCGCACGGTCACGCCGCCGGTGACGGCCCTGACGTCGAGCGTGTGGGGCCCGTCCGCGGCCGCCGACGCGTCGTAGGGCGACGTGCACGGGCTGAAGGCGGGGGCGTCGTCGAACCGGCACTCGAACGCGGTGCCGGACGGCGCCGCGTGGAAGCCGACCGACGCGAGCTGCGACGACGACCCGTCGGCCGGCCCGGAGTCGATGACCACCCCCGGCAGGGCCTGCAGCGCCGCCGCCACGTCCAGCCGGCCGCCCGTGGCGACCGGCGCCCCGGTCGGGTCGACCGACCCGAGCAGCGCGCCCCGCACCTGGGCGACCGTCGCCGTCGGGGCGTCCGCCCACAGCAGCGCCGCCGCGCCCGCGACGTGCGGCGACGCCATCGACGTACCGGTCTTCGAGCCATAGCCGCCGCCGGTCACCGTCGACCAGATCGCGTTGCCCGGCGCCGCGAGGTCCACGCTGTCCGCTCCCCAGTTCGATCGCGACTGCAGGGCGTCGTCCTCGTCGGACGCCGCCACGCAGACCAGGTTCGGCGCCGGGAAGCTGCACGGGTAGTCCGGCGTCGTGTCGACGTTCCTGTCGCCGTTCCCGGCCGACACCACGAACAGCGTCCCGGGCGCCCCGGCGATCGCGTCGGATACCGCGGTCGACGGGCCGAGGCCGTCGATCGAGAGGTTCGCCACGCGCGCGCCCGCGGCTCCGGCGCGGGTGATCCCGTCCGCGATCGCCGAGGCGGCGCAGGTGCCGTCCTTGCCGCAGACCCGCAGCGCGATCAGGGACGAGTCCCAGCTCACGCCCGCCACGCCGAGCGCGTTGTCGCCGAGCGCGCCGGCGATCCCGGCGACGTGCGTCCCGTGTCCGATGGCCTTCGTCGCGTCCGGCGGATCGTCGGGCGTGGCGTCGCCGTCGACCACGTCGTAGCCGTCGGCGGTGTCGATCTGGCCGGCGAGCTCCGGGTGGTCGAGGTCGATGCCGGTGTCGAGGATCGCGAGCTTGACCGCCGGCGACCCGGTGGTCACGTCCCACGCCGCCGGCATCCCGATCTTGGCCATGTTCCACTGCTGCGCCGTGTAGTAGGCGTCGTCCGGCACGACCGCGACATGGCCCACGTAGTCCGGCTGCGCGTAGCGCACCCCGCGCCGCCCGCGCAGCTCACGCACCGCCGCGCGCACCTCACCGCGTGGCACCGCCAGCAGCTGCGCGCGGCCGACGTGGCGCACCAGCCGGGCGCCGGCGGCGCTGCGCGATGCCGCCCGGGAGCCGGCGTCGGCGCGCGACGAGAAGCCCACCAGCACGCGCCCGGGCACGATCGCGTGCGCGTGCGCGGGCGGGGCGAAGGCAAGAGCGGCGACGAGCGCGAGGGTGCAGCAGCCGGGGAGGCGCATCTGGTGACCGGTTCGGCGGACGCACCGAAGCCGCCTGATCGTAGGGGTCGGCCCCGCGGAAGCGGGGTAGTGTTGACCGATGCTGACCATCACCCCAGGCGCCGAGGAGGCGCTGGCCGTGTTGCGAGACTCCGTCGACGACCTTCCCGAGGACGGCGGCGTGCGCATCACCCAGGAGACCGACGATGAGGGGCAGGCCGCCTTCGCGCTCCAGCTGGTCGAGGCGGCCGAGGACGACGACCTCGTGCTCGACGGTCACGCGCTCCCCGTCTTCGTCGAGCCGACGGCTGCCGAGATGCTCGACGGCACCGCGCTCGACGGCGAGGCGCACGGCGACCACGTGCACTTCGGTTTCGTCGCGCTCGGCGACGACGCCGACTTCGGCCACGGCCCGCAGAGCCCGAACGGCAACGGTCCCGCGGCGGCGTAGGCGGGCGCGCCGTGCCCGGCCTGGCGCGCCTCGGCGCTCGGCCGCCCCGACGGCCACGGCCGCCGCCTAGCCTGTCGACCAGCGGGCGGTTAGCTCAGCTGGTCAGAGCGCCTGCCTTACAAGCAGGAGGTCCCCGGTTCGAGCCCGGGACCGCCCATCCCGACGCAGAAGTGACGGCGGCCCCGTGAGTGCCCACCGGTGACTCTCGACGAAACGGGAGTCCAGCCGTAGCGCTTCGTCCGGCCAGGATGGCGCCCTTTGCGGGCCCAAGAGGTCGGAGTAGGATCGTCCTCGCCGCCGTTCATCGAGCGAGGAGAGCCTGGGAAATGGCACACATCGCCATGACGAGTCCTCTGAACAGCGAGGCTGTTCAGCCCCTACGGGAGCAGGTGCGCGGTCAAGTGCTCACCGGCGCGGACGCGGGTTACGACGAGGCGCGCATGGTCCACAACGGCATGTTCGACCGGCGGCCGCTGGCCGTGTTGAAGGCCGAGCAGGTCGGCGACGTCATCAGCACGGTCAACTTCGCGCGCGAGCACGGGCTCGATCTGTCCGTGCGCGGCGGGGGGCACAGCGGGCCTGGATTCGGGACGAACGACGGGGGCCTCGTCATCGACATGGCGGAGATGCGCACCGTGCGCGTCGATCCCCGGAACAAGACCGCTCGTGCCGATGCCGGGGCGACATGGGGCGACTTCAACTACGCGACCCACGCCTTTGGACTGGCAACGACCGGCGGCATCATCTCGACCACCGGCATCTCCGGTCTCACACTCGGAGGAGGCATCGGCTACCTGTGCCGCGGAGCCGGCCTGACGGTCGACAACCTGATCTCGGCCGACGTGGTGACCGCGGACGGCAGGTTCCTCACGGCGAGCGAGCACGAGAACGAGGATCTCTTCTGGGGACTCCGCGGCGGAGGTGGCAACTTCGGCGTCGTGACCTCGTTCGAGTATCGCCTTCACGAGATCGATCAGGTCTTCGCCGGGCCGATCTTCTACAACCTCGAGGACGCCGCGACGGTGTTCCGGATGTTCGACGAGTTCATTCGGGACGCTCCCGAGGAGTTCGGAGGGTTCCCAGGGTTCCAGATCGCCCCGCCGTTGCCGTTCATCCCGGAGGACCGGCACGGCGACGCGCTGTGCCTCGTCGTCGTGCACTGGGCAGGGCCGCTCGACGAAGCCGAGAACGTGCTGCAGCCGTTCCGTGACGTCGCCCCGATCGTTGCCGACGGAAGCGGTCCGCTGCCCTATCCGGCGCTGAACGGAGCCTTCGACGCCCTCTATCCGAAGGGGCTTCGTGCGTACTGGAAGGGCGCCTTCGTGAAGGACCTTCCGGATGCGGCGATTGCGGCGCACGTCGAGCATGGGTCGCAGGTGCCAGAGGTGACCTGCACGATGCACATGTATCCCATCAACGGCGCCTGCCATCGGGTCGGAGCGGCCGACACCGCGTTCGCCTACCGCGACGCGACCTACGGGATGGTCTTCCTGGCCGGATGGACCGACCCCGCCAACGACGCCGAGCGGATCGACTGGTTGCGAGGCTACTACGAGGCGCTGTCGCCCTACTCGGAGCTGGGCGGCTACATCAACTTCATGCAGGACGACGACTACGGCCGCATTCGAGACAACTACCGCCAGAACTACGACCAACTCGTCCAGGTCAAGCGGGCCTACGATCCCGGCAACCTGTTCCATGTGAACCAGAACGTCGCACCGTAGGCGCTGAGCAGTCCCGCCGGCGCTAACCCGATAGCGCCACGAGGGCGGGCGGCGCGCTGGCAAGCCGATCCGCGCTGCGCGAGACCGCTCGCACGAAGGCATGCGTGGCCAGGTTCTCGGTGTCGGCGTGGGTCACGACGGCACATTGCAGCACCGCTTCCTGCGTGGCGATCGGCACGGCGCGGACGCCGGCCATCGTATGCCGCTCGGCAGTCGACTCGGCGACGATCCCGATGCCGCGGCCCGCCGCGACATCGAGCAGCACGTGCTCGATGCGCGACTCGCCGGCCTCGACGAAGCGGGCCGCGAGCCCTGCCTGCAGGCACATCGCGACCACGGCGTCATAGAGCGCGGGGTTCGTCTCGCGCGGCAGCGTCACGACCTGCTCGGGAGCGAGCTGCTGGAGGGCGATCGACCGTTCGAAGGCATGGGCGTGCGAGGACGGCAGCAGCGCCGTGACGTGCTCCTCGCCGATCAGCGTTGTGGGCAGGCCGCGCGTGGGCGCCGGCAGGGTGGTGATCACGGCATCCAGCTGCCGGCGGCGCAGGCGCTCGATCAAGCGGACGGCGGGGCCGGTCTGAAAGTCGAAGCGCAGGGCCGGGGTTGAGGCGGCCAGGTTGCGCAGCGCGTATGGCACCGACGACGGCAGCGCGCCCGCGAGGTAGCCGATGCGGACGCGGGTGGCCGCCTGCCGCGTCGCCGTGCGGGCCGCCTGCTCGGCGAGCTCCGCTTGGCGCAACACGTGCCGCGCCTCCTCGAGGAGGGCGACCCCGGCCGGCGTCAGCGCGACGCTCCGCTGCGTGCGGTTGAACAGCAGGACGCCGAGCTCCTGCTCGAGCTTGCGGATCTGCTCGCTGATCGCCGGCTGCGCGACGTGCAGGCGCTCGGCGGCACGGCGGAAGTGCAGCTCTTCGGCGACCGCTACGAAGTAGCGGAGACGGCGGAGTTCCATCAGCGCTCGCCCCTCTGGCGCCGCTCGCTCGGGATGAGCTCGACCACCCGCGGAGTGGTGAAGTGGCGGGGCGTGCGCGGGCGGTGCCGCACCCAGTCGACGGTCTCCCAGTGCTCGACGAGCCTGTCATCGCTGACGCGGAACATGTGTAAGGACAGGAACGATCGAGCCAGGAGCGCGTCGATGCGTGCAGGATCGTGAGCGTTGACGGCGTCGAGGAATGTCCGCACCAGCGCGTTTCTGCGCTGTGCTGCGGGCGTTGCGTGGAAAGCATCGAGACTCGTAACCGTGGCTGCGCTGCTCATTGCCATGACCTGCCTCCTATTTGCCGAAAGTTGTGCTCGCGAATATGTGGGGCGGCGCCGACCTCCAGACCTGTCTCGCGCAGGTCGCGCACCACGACCGTCAGCTCGACGGCAGCGCGCTCGCGGCCGAGGTGACCGCAGGTCGAAGCGCTGGACGCCCGGCTCCATGACTCAGGCCGCTTCGGCCAGGTCCGAGTGCGCGTCTGCGAGCTCGCCGGCGGCCGCGGCCTCGGCGTCGAGTGCGGCGACGTAGGCAGCGAACACGCCACGGCGCGACGCGCCGTCGGCCGCGAGGAAGTCATCCCACCTCAGCCGCACGAGCAGCTCAGCGTCGCGCCACGTGGCGAGCGCGCGGGCCTGAAACCGAGCGTCGCGCAGCGGCGCACGGGGACGGGTGAGGAAGGTCATGCCTCCGCCTCTCCTGTTGAACCGATCATGGCCGCGACGCTACGGCCGGTCGTGGGTCCTCGCATCACCAGCGTTGACAGTCTTGGGCTGACCGCCAGCCGCCATTGGTAGCCAACCCGCCTCGCCATGAGCCCCGATACGGCGACGACCCAGCGACGGGCCTGGACTTTCGCTCGGGTTGTGTTCAGCCGTCCAAGGGCGGAGAGTCTGCCCATGGCCGGCGCCGGCTCCGCTGCCGACATCCCGATGCTGCGCGGTCGGCGAGACGAGCGTGCGGTGCTGGACGGGCTGCTCGACGAAGCGCGGGCCGGCCGGAGCGGCGTGATGGTCCTGCGGGGGGAGGCGGGCGTCGGGAAGACGGCGCTGTTGGAGTATGCGGCCGGGTCGGCGTCGGATTTCAGGCTGGTGCGGACAGCGGGCGTGGAGTCGGAGATGGAGCTCGCCCTCGCGGCGCTGCATCAGTTGTGCGCGCCGGTGCTCGACCGGCTCGAGCGGCTTCCCGGGCCGCAGCGCGACGCGCTCGAGACCACGTTCGGGCTGAGCGCGGGCGCGGCGCCGGACCGGTTCTTCGTCGGCCTCGCGACCTTGAGTCTCCTTTCGGACGTGGCGCAGGAGCGGCCGCTGCTGTGCATGATCGATGACGCGCAATGGCTGGACCGAGCCTCCGCGCAGGCGTTGGCATTCGTCGCGCGTCGACTGCAGGCGGAGTCGGTCGTCATGGTGTTCGCCAC
>JAXDHL010000258.1:0-7189 GCA_034664525.1 Solirubrobacteraceae bacterium | reverse complement strand
AGATCGTCTCGATCGAGGGCAATCCCCGCTCCCCGATCAACCAGGGGACGCTGTGTCCCAAGGGCTCGGCCTCGCGGCAACTCGTCCAGCAGCCCGGCCGTCTGGACAAGGTGCTGTACCGCCGCCCGGGCGGGACGGAATGGGAGACGCTCGGGCTCGAGCAGGCGATGGACATGATCGCCGAGCGTGTGATCGCCGCCCGCGAGGACGGCTGGCAGGACACCGACCACCGCGGCTACCCGGTCAACCGCACGCTCGGGTTCGCGCACCTCGGCGGCGCGACGCTCGACAACGAGGAGAACTACCTGATCAAGAAGGCGTTCACCGCGATGGGCGCCATCCAGATCGAGAACCAGGCCCGCATATGACACTCCTCCACGGTCCCCGGTCTGGGGACCTCGTTCGGGCGCGGCGGCGCCACCGATAACCAGCAGGCCCTCCAGAATGCGGACTGCATCGTCATCCAGGGCAACTCGATGGCGGAGGCGCATCCGGTCGGATTCCGGTGGGCGATGAAGGCGAAGGAGAACGGCGGCAAGCTGATCCACGTCGACCCGCGCTTCAGCCGCACCAGCGCGGTCGCCGACCAGCACCTGGCGATCCGCGCCGGCACCGACATCGCGTTCCTCGGCGGGCTGATCCGCTACGTGATCGAGACCGAGTCCTACTTCGAGGAGTACGTCAAGCACTACACCAACGCCGCCACGCTGGTGAGCGAGGAGTTCAAGGACACCGAGGACCTCGGCGGCGTCTTCAGCGGGTTCGACCCCGAGACGGGCACGTACGACCGCACCAGCTGGATGTACGAGGGCGGCGAGATCGCGTCGGCGGCCGGCTCGCGCGAGCACTCCACGCAGGCGTTCGCGACCTCGACCGGCGCCGGCATGATGGAGGGGGCGGTCGAGCGCGACCACACGCTCCAGCACCCGCGCTGCGTGTTCCAGGTCCTCAAGCGCCACTTCGCCCGCTACACGCCGGAGATGGTCGAGCGCATCACCGGCGTCCCGCAGGACGAGTTCCTGCAACTGGCCCGCACGGTGATCGAGAACTCGGGCCGCGAGCGCACGACGGCCTGGGTCTACGCGGTCGGCTGGACGCACCACACCACCGGCGTCCAGATGATCCGCACGTGCGCGATCCTGCAACTGCTGCTGGGCAACATCGGCCGGCCGGGCGGGGGCATCATGGCCATGCGCGGCCACGCGACGATCCAGGGCGCGTCCGACATCCCGACGCTCTACGACCTGCTGCCCGGCTATCTGAACATGCCGAAGGCGACCGAGGGCACCCTCACGCTGCACGACTACATCGAGTCGGGCGGCGCCAAGCGCGGCTGGTGGTCGAACTTCGACAAGTACATCATCAGCCTGCTGAAGGCCTGGTACGGCGACGCCGCGACCCCCGAGAACGACTACGGCTTCAACGCGTTGCCGCGGATCACGGGCAACCACTCGCACTTCCCGACCATGCTGCGCGCGCTCGACGGCGCGCTCGACGGGCTGTTCTGCATGGGCCAGAACCCGGCGGTCGGCTCCCAGAACGCGGGCCTGATGCGGCGCGCGCTGGCGAATGTCAAGTGGCTCGTGGTGCGCGACATGGTGGAGGTCGAGACCGCGACGTTCTGGCGCGACTCCCCCGAGGTGCGGTCCGGCGAACTGCGCACCGAGGACATCGGGACCGAGGTCTTCATGATGCCGGCCGCGTCACACGTCGAGAAGGCGGGCTCGTTCACCAACACCCAGCGGCTCGTCCAGTGGCGCGACAAGGCGGTCGACCCGCCGGGCGACGCGCGCTCGGAGCTGTGGTTCATGCATCACCTGACCAAACGGGTGATGGCCCACTACGCCGGCTCCGACGATCCGCGCGACTGGGGCATCCGCAACCTCTCCTGGGGCTATTCCGAGCATCTCGACGAGGATCGCGAGCCCGACGTCGAGGAGGTCGTGAAGGAGATCTCCGGCTACACGGTCGCCGACGCGGCCCCGGTGCCCGGGTTCGCGGAGCTCGCCAACGACGGATCGACGGCGTGCGGCTGCTGGATCTACTCCGGCGTCTACGCCGACGGCGTCAACCAGGCGCGCCGGCGCGAGCCCGGCGACGTCGACGCACCCGGCGGCTGGGTGTCCCCGGAATGGGCGTGGGCGTGGCCGGCGAACCGGCGCCTGCTCTACAACCGCGCCTCGGCCGACCCCGGCGGCAAGCCGTGGTCGGAGCGCAAGCGCTACGTGTGGTGGGACGAGGCCGAGCGCAAGTGGACGGGCTACGACGTGCCCGACTTCCCGGTCGACAAGCCCCCGGACTACCGCGCTCCCGAGGACGGCGGCGAGGGCATGGATGCGATCTCCGGCGACCAGCCGTTCATCATGATGGGCGACGGTGTCGGCTGGCTGTACGCGCCGGCCGGCCTGCTCGACGGGCCGATGCCGACCCACTACGAGCCGATCGAGTCGCCCGTCGAGAACCCGTTGTATCCAGGGATCGGGGCCAACCCGATCGCGATGCGCTGGTCGCGCCCGGAGAACCCGTACAACCCGACCGGCGACCCGCGCTACCCGTGCGTGGCGACGACCTTCCGGCTCACCGAGCATCACACGGCGGGCGCCATGAGCCGCAACCTCCCGTGGCTGAACGAGCTGCAGCCCGAGATGTTCGCCGAGATCGACCCGGTGCTGGCGCGCGACCGCGGGATCACCGACGGCGGCTGGATGGTGATCTCGACCGAGCGGGCCGACATCGAGGCGCGGGCCAAGGTCACCGACCGGATGCGGCCGTTGAAGGTCGACGGCCGGATCGTGCACCAGGTCGCGCTGCCCTGGCACTGGGGCTACCACGGCGGCGCGCAGGGCGACGTGACCAACGACCTGCTGGCGATCTCCGGCGACCCGAACGTGTCGATCGAGGACACGAAGTCCTTCACCTGCAACGTGCGCGCCGGGCGGCGCACGGGCTCGCCGACCGCGCGGCTCGCCGGGCGCCACTCCGAGACGCCGGACGCCGCGCCCAACCGCGACCATCCCGCCGAGATCCCGAAGGCCCAGCCGCCGCGATGACCAGCGTTGCCCCTCCCTCCGAGAAGGCCATCCGCCGCGAGGGCGCCCAGCGGATGGGCTTCTTCACGGACACCACGACCTGCATCGGCTGCAAGGCGTGCGAGGTCGCGTGCAAGCAGTGGAACGACCTGCCCTCCGACGGCGGCGAGCTGCTGCCGGGCAGCTCGTATGACAACACGCGTGAGCTCGGGGCGGCGACGTGGCGCCACGTGCGATTCGTGGAGGTCGCGGCCCCGCCGATCCCGGGCGGCTCGGAGGAGATCGACCTGCTCGCGGTCGCGTCCGGCGGCGCGACGCTCGAGCGCTGGGTGTTCATGTCCGACGTCTGCAAGCACTGCACGAACGCCGGCTGCCTGGACGCGTGCCCGACAGGGGCGCTGATCCGGACCGAGTTCGACACGGTGATCGTGCAGCCCGACGTCTGCAACGGCTGCGGCTACTGCATCCCGTCGTGCCCGTTCGGCGTCATCGACCGGGACCCCGACGACGGCCGCGCCGCCAAGTGCACGCTCTGCTACGACCGGCTCGAGGACGGGATGGAGCCCGCGTGCGCGAAGGCGTGCCCGACCGACTCGATCCAGTTCGGCACGCGCGACGAGCTCGTCGACCGCGCGGAGCGCCGCGTCGCGACGCTGCAGGACCGCGGCGTCGAGTCGGCCTATCTCTACGGCGTCGACGAGGAGATGGCCGGCGGCCTCGGCGCGTTCTTCCTGCTCACCGAGGCGCCCGAGCGCTACGGGCTGCCCGCCAACGCGGACTCGCCGATCCAGGAGCAGGTCGTGCCGGCGACCGCCGCGTCGGTGGCCGCGGGGATCACCGCGGCGGCCGCGACCGCGGCGGCGATGCTCACCGCGCGCGGTCCGAGCGCCCGCTTCCCGCCGGTGCTCGCGGCCGTGGCGATCGGCGCGGCGGCGACCGACCTGGCGGCCGAGATGATCAAGCGGCGGCGCCGATGAGCCGGCGCCGCGACATGACGCCGGCGCTCGGCACGCCGGGCGGCCCGGCCAGCTGGAAGCGCGCCATCCCGAACGGGAAGATCGGCCTGACGCGCGCGAACTGGCAAGACGCGCGCTGGTCGTTCCTGTTCAAGGAGGGCCGCTCGCGCTACGCGGAGGCGCAGGAGCGGCGGGTGGGCGAGATGCCCGAGCTCGAGGATCCCGGCCAGATCCAGGGCCCGATGATGAAGGCGCCGGTATGGACCTGGGAGGTCCCGCTCTACTTCTGGTTCGGAGGGATGGCCTCCGGCGCGTCGTTCGTGGCGCTGGCCTGCGACCTCGCCGGCGACCACCGCTCGGCGCGGGTGGCGCGCATGGTGTCGCTGGCCGCGGTGCTGCCCTGCCCGCCGCTGCTGATCCTGGACCTCGGGCGCCCGATGCGGTTCCTGAACATGCTTCGGGTCTTCAAGCCCCGCTCACCGATGTCCATGGGCGCCTGGTGTCTCGCCGTGTTCTCGACGGTGACGGCGGCGGCCGTCGGCGCAGACCTGATCGCCAAGGACCGCTTCGCGCGCGTCGCGGGATTCGTGAACGCGGCGCTCGGCGGCTACCTCGGTTCGTACACCGGCGTGCTGCTGTCGGCGACCGCGGTCCCGGTGTGGGCGCGCTCGCACCTGTTCCTCGGCCCGATCTTCATCTCCACCGGCGCGGCGACCGGCGCGGCGGCGTGCCGACTGGCGCTCGTGGCCACGGGCGTGCCCGCCGGGCACCCGACGCACGAGGCGCTCGCCCGCGTGGAGACGGGCGCGATCGCCGCCGAGCTCATGCTCTCGCAGATCAACGAGCTGCGGCTCGGCCGGCTCGCCGAGTCGCTCGAGCACGGGACGGCCGGCCGCTTCATGCGCGCCGCCAAGTGGCTCGTGCGGGCCGGGATCCTCCTGCGGGTGCGCGGTCGCTCCGGGCCCGCGCACCACGTGGCGTCAGCGGCCTACCTCGCCGCCGGGCTCTGCTTCCGCTACGGGTGGGTGCTCGGCGGGCGCGGATCGGCGGGCGATGACGAGGCCGTCGCCATGATGGCCCGCACGCACCACTACACGTAGAAGTTCCGATCCCAGCGGTGCGCGTGCAGCGCCTCGCGCCGCTCGGCCGGCAACCCCTGCCCGTCGCCCGCGGCCACGTTGCGCTCGACGTTGCGGATCGAGCGCATGCCCGGGATCACGGTCGAGACCGCCGGATGGCTGAGGATGAAGCGCAGCGCGACCTCGGGCAGCTCGTCAGCCGTGATGCCGAGATCCTGGTAGATCGCTTCGGTGTGCTCGACGACCTGGGTCTTGCGGTCGTCGCGGAAGTAGCGCGCCCGGAAGTCGCCCCCGGGGAAGGTGGAGTCCACCGTGATGCGGCCGGTCAGCCCGCCCTCGTCGAACGGCACGCGCACGATCACCCCGACGCCGTGCTCCTGGCAGGCCGCGAGGAGCTCGTCCTCCGGCGACTGGTCGAAGACGTTGTAGATCACCTGCACGGTGTCGACGGTCCCCGAGCTGACGGCCTCCAGCGCGGTCTGCGGCTGGTGGTCGTTGATCGAGACGCCGAACGCGCGGATCTTGCCCTCGTCCTTGAGGTCCTGGATCGTCTCCTCCCAGTCGCCGTGGCCGATCCAGTCATCGAGCCAGACGTGGAACTGCTGCACGTCGAGGACCTCGAGCCCGAGGTTGGCGAGGCTGCGCTCCGTGCACGCGCGCACATGCTCGCCGGGGAACGCGTCCATCACGTCGGTGCCGGCCGCAGCCGGCCAGGTCAGGTTCTTGGGCGGGATCTTGGTGGCCACGACGATCCGCTCGTCCACCTCGCGCACGACCTCGCCGACCAGCCGCTCGCTGTGCCCGTTGCCGTAGGCGAGCGCAGTGTCGATGAAGGTCACGCCGAGCTCGATCGCGCGGCGCAGCGCGCGCAGCGACTCCTCGTCCTCGGCGCCGATCCACTGGCTCTGCCCGATCCCCCATGCCCCGTAGCCGATCTCGGAGACCTCGATGCCGGTGCGGCCAAGCGTGCGGTAGTGCATGCCCCCTAGCGTTGCAGGGATGGCCGGTCGCCTGCTTTCCGTCAACGTCGGCACGCCGCGCACGGTGGACACGGGCAAGCGCGAGGTCGCGACCGCGATCTGGAAGGTGCCGGTCTCCGGCCGGATCGCCGTCCGCGGCGTCAACCTGGCCGGTGACGACCAGGCCGACCGGTCGGTCCACGGCGGCCCGGACAAGGCCGTGTACGCCTACGCGTCCGAGGACACCGCCTGGTGGGAGGCGGAGCTCGGCCGCGAGCTCGGCCCGGGCGCCTTCGGGGAGAACCTGACGACCGAGGGCATCGACGTCTCCGGCGCCCGCCTCGGTGAGCGCTGGCGGATCGGCAGCGCGCTGTTCGAGGTCCGCCAGACGCGCGTGCCGTGCTTCAAGCTCGGGCTGCGGTTCGGCGACAAGCGGATGCTGCGCCGGTTCGGCGAGGCGTCCCGCCCCGGCGCGTACCTGGCGATCGTCGAGGAGGGCGAGCTCGGCGCCGGCGATCCGATCGAGCTCGTCTCCCGCCCCGACCACGACGTCACCGTGGCCCTGATGTCCGACGCGCTGCTCAAGGACCACGCGCTGCTGCCGCGTCTGCTCGAGGCGCCGGCGCTGATGCCCGAGTGGCGCGCCTGGGTACAGGAGCGGCTCGCGAGCTGATCCGGCGCTACCCGGTGATGCCGAAGGTGGCGCGCTCGCCGGGGGTCAGCGCTCGCACGCTCTGCTCGGCCGCGAGCTGGGCGAGGCGCTTCGGGTTCTCGCAGACGGAGCAGGTGTCCCAGACCCGCAGGACGTTCCGCGTGTCCTCCACCAGCAGCTCGCGGCTGTCGGGCGAGAACACCAGCGTCTCGATCGGGTTGTCGACCGCGTGGTGGCGGACGAGCTTCAGTGACCGGGCGTCGTACTCGTCGACCGTCCCGTCCTGCCGGCCGATCGCGTAGAAGTGGCCGTCGGGTGAGATCGCCAGCGCCTTGCCCTCCGTCTGCGCGCCGGGACGCACGACCGTCTTCCCCGAGGCCAGGTCGGTGCGCGCGAAGGCGCCGCCCAGCACGGTGACCAGCACGTAGCGGCCGTCCGGTGACAGCAGCGCGCCCGATCCGCTCGAGCGGTCCGGCAGCGCGATCGTCCGCTTCACGCGCCCGCGCCGGAGGTC
>JAXDHL010000257.1:0-5261 GCA_034664525.1 Solirubrobacteraceae bacterium | reverse complement strand
GCAGGAGCTCGGCCCACCACAGGCGGCGGGCGGCCAGGCGGGCGCGCCCGGCGAGCGGCCCGGTGGCGCGGGAGGCCAGGAACGTCGCCCCGTGGGTGGCGAGGACGACCAGCCCGAAGAGCCCGATCAGCAGTCCGTACCAGTTGAGCAGGTCGAACAGCGGCGCCCGGAAGTAGCCGTCGCGGCCGAGCGGGACGCCGCGCACGACATTGCCGAGCGTCACGCCGAACATGAACGCGAGCGCCGCCGACGCGAGCCAGAACACCGTGTCGCAGGCGGTCCGCCACAGCGGGTTCTCGAACTGGTGGCGCAGCTCGAGCCCGAGGCCGCGGCCGACCAGCAGCCAGAGGACGATGATCAGCCCGAAGTAGAAGCCGCTGAAGGCCGCCGCGTACGCCCTCGGGAAGCCCAGGAACAGCACCCCGCCGGCGGCGACCAGCCAGACCTCGTTGCCGTTCCACACCGGTCCGATCAGGCGGGTCGCCTGGTCACGCTCGTCGTCGCTCTGGCCGAGGATCCGGTGCAGGGCGCCGACGCCGAGATCGAAGCCGTCCAGCACGACGTAGGCGGTGATCATGAACGCCAGCAGGCAGAACCAGACGGTGGTCACGCTGGTCAGGCCTCGGCGGTCTGGGCCGGTTCCGGGAGTCCGCGCGCCTGCAGCTCATCCTCCTCGGGTCCCCGCCTGACGATGGCCGCCAGCACGAAGGCGTAGATCAGCCCGAAGACGAGGTAGAGCCCGAAGAAGCCGAGCAGCGTGAAGATGCCCGTGCCGGCGGGCACGGACTTCACCGGCGACGCGCCCGCCCGGGTCTGGAGCAGCCCCCACACCACCCACGGCTGGCGACCGGCCTCGGCCACGGTCCAGCCCGCCAGGTTCGCGACGGTCGTGAGCGGGAACGCCAGCATCAGCGCCCACAGCACCGGCCGCGCGGTGAGCAGCCGGCGGCGCCACAGCAGCACCGCGGCGATCACCGCGATCGCGAACAGGATCGTGCCCAGCCCGACCATGATGTGGTACGCGTAGTAGACGAGCGGCACCGAGCTCGGCCAGCGGTTGGTCGGGATGTCGTTCAGCCCGGTGACGGTCGCGTTCCAGCGGCGCGAGGTCAGGAACGAGAGCAGCCGCGGCATCTCGATCGAGGAGTCGATCGTGCGCCGTGTGGTGTCGGGGTAGCCGATGATCACGAGCGGTGCGCCCCGCTGGGTCTTGAACAGGCCCTCGGCGGCCGCGAAGCTCGACGGCTGGTAGCGGGCGACCTGGCGCGCGTGCCGGTCGCCGGTCGGGAAGATCTGGAGCGTCGTGAAGATCAGGGCTCCCACGACGCCGGCGGTCAGGCAGATGCGCGCGAACGGGAGGTGGCGCCCCTGGAGGGCGTAGAACGCGCCGCCCGCCGCGAGCGCGAACGCCCCGGTGATCGCGGCGCCGCTCATGTTGTGCGCGTACTGCCAGCCGAGCCAGGGATTGGTCAGCAAGCCCCAGAACGAGTCGAGCTGCGCCCGGCCGTGCTCCATCACGTAGGCGACGGGATGCTGCATCCAGGCGTTGGTGGCGATGATGAAGAAGCCCGACACCCAGGAGCCGAACCAGACCATGAAGGCCGACAGCCAGTGCACGCGCGGCCCGAAGCGGCGGCCGGCGAGGAAGATGCCGACGAACACGGACTCGGCGAAGAACGCGAACACGCCCTCCATCGCGAGCGTCTGCCCGATCACGCCGCCGGAGAAGTTCGAGAACGCCGCCCAGTTGGTCCCGAACTGGAATTCCAGCGGGATCCCGCTGACCACGCCCGCCGCGAAGTTGACGGCGAAGATCTTCGCCCAGAAGCGCGCGGCGCCGTCGTGGTCGGCGCGCTCCTGGAGCGACTTGCGCAGCGGCCGGAAGCGCCGCCGCTCGCCGCCGAAGACCGACACCGTGGTGAGCCACAGCAGGAACAGCGACAGCCCCATCGTGAGGATGGGGAAGAGGTAGTGGAACATCACCGTCAAGGTGAACTGCCAGCGATCGACCGTGACGTGACTGCTCACAGCGGCTCGTCTTAGGCCGTGTCGGGCGATCGGCAAGATCCGCCCCGGTCGCAGCTGGTGCCCGGCTTGACATCGCGCGGTGACGCCCTACCCCCACCGGGATGAGCGCGCGGCGCGACACGAGGCCGACGGAAGGCCTGGTCCTGATCGCCTACGACGGGTCGGAAGAGGCGATCGAGGCGCTCGAATTCGCCGCCGCGCTGCTTCCACGTGCCCGAGCCGTCGTCCTGACCGTCTGGAAGCCGATGGTCGAAGAGGCCCTGTCGCCCGCGGCGAAGCCTCCCGTGACCGACCTCGCCGGCGCGAACCAGCACCAGCGTGAGGCCGCGCGTCAACTTGCTCGCGAGGGCGCGCGCCTCGCGGCGGCGGCCGGGATGACCGCCGAACCGCTGACGCTCGAGGCCGACGGACCGGTCTGGGCGGCGATCGACTCGGTGGCGGAGGACCGGGACGCGGTCCTGATCGTCTGCGGCACCCGGCGGACCGGGCTGCGGTCGGCGCTGCCCGGAAACCTCTCCAACACGCTGGTCACCCACGCCAGCCGCGCGGTCCTGGTCGTCCCGTCCGCCAAGGCGCGGGCGTCGCGCCTCCGCGACGTCGAGGAGGAGCGGCGTGAGCACCGCGCCGTGCCGACCTGACTAGTGGCTGGGCGCGGCGCGCCCGCGCGCCCGCCGGCCGAAGCGCCCGCGCACGTCGGTCTGGATCTCGTCGGGGCCGCGGCCCTTGGTCTCCGGGACGTAGCGCCGGGCGAACGCGAACCCGAGGGCACAGACGGCTGCGAAGACCCAGAAGGTCGGCCCCTCGCCGATCCCGGCGGCGAGCGGCACGAACACCAGTCCGACGACGAAGCTCGAGAACCAGTTGACGGCGGTCGCAACGCCGGCACCCGCGGCACGGAACTCCGGTGGGAAGATCTCGGAGATCAGCAGCCAGAAGATCGGTCCCAGCCCGATGGCGAAGCTGGCGACGTAGCCCAGCAGGCACGCGAGCGCGAGCCAACTGCCCCAGTCGCCGAGCGACACCTCGAACGTGAGCCCGAGCAGGATCAGCGACGCGCCCGTCCCCGCCGTCGAGGCGAGCAGCAGCGGCCGGCGCCCCCTGCGGTCAACCAGCCGGATCGAGACGGCCGTGGCGGCAACGTTCGCCACCCCGATGGCGATCGAGTAGAGGATCGAGTTGGAGGCGGTCAGGCCGGTCCGCTGCATGATGGTCGGCGCGAACGCGATCACCGCGTTGATGCCGGCGAACTGCTGGACGACGGCGAGCGTCACGCCGACGATCAGCGCCGGCGCGGCGGCGGACCGCATCAGCGCCTGCACCCCGACCCCGCGCCGCGCTTGCACCTGCCGGACGGGCGTCTCCGGCGCCCGCAGCATTCCTAGGAGGAGCAGCCCCGCCGGCAGCAGGCCGGCGGCGAACATCGCCCGCCATTCGCCGGATCCCGAGAAGGCGAGCCCCACGCCGTAGGCGACGACGATCCCCAGCGTGACCATGAGCTGGTTCAGCGTCACGAGCCGTCCGCGCCGGTCCGGCGTCGCGATCTCGGACAGGTAGAGCGGCGCGGTCGACGAGACCGCACCGACGGCGACGCCGGTCACGGCGCGGGCGACCAGGAGCACGCCGTAGTTCGGAGCCCCCGCCGCAAGTGCGCTCGCCACGATGAAGACGACGGCGATCCCGATCAGCGCCCCCCGGCGGCCGATTGTGTCGGCGACCCGCCCGGCGAGCAGTCCGCCGACCATCGCGCCGAGCGGCACGACGCTGACGAGCGCTCCCTGCTCGAATCCGCTCAGGTCGAAGCTCCGGCGCAGGAACAGCAGCGCGCCTGAGATCACTGCGAGCTCGAAGCCGAACATGAACCCGCCGAGCGTGGCGGCGAAGGCCCACCTCGGTAGCGCCGCGGCCCTCGACGTGCTCATGGCTGCCACCGCATCGTGGGGTTCGTAGGCCGCCGCGGGGCGTGGCAAAGGCTTGACGGCGGCCTGCGTCGCCCTAACGGATCCGGAATGCCCCCAAGTCGAGACCACAAGGCTGATCCAGATGACCGCTTCCTCCGGTGATCCACGCACCGGCGATGCGCGGGAGCGCTTCCGTCGTGAGGACAACACCCTCCTTCGCTCCGCCCCCGACTCGGCTCCCGATCGCGACCTGGTCGAGCCGACGTCGGAGCCGCGGCTGCACATCGCAATGGTCGCGCCGCCCTGGATACCGGTGCCGCCCCCCGGCTATGGCGGCATCGAGGAGGTCGTGGCGCTGCTGACCGACGCGCTCGTGGAGCACCACCACGACGTCGAGCTGTTCTGCGCACCCGGATCGCAGTCGCGCGCCAAGGTCCGCACGCTGCTCGATCGGACGCACCCGGAGAGCATCGAGCGCGCACTGTTCGAGGGCGACCACACCGGGCGCGCGTTCCGCGCCATCGTCGCCGCAGCGGACGAGGGCAAGCCGTTCGACGTGGTCCACGACCACAGCGGCTACACGGCGCTCGCGCTGGCCGATCGCCTCGACACGCCGCTGGTGCACACCGTGCACGGTCCGTTCGACCACGACACGAAGCCGTACTACGCGGTCAATGGCCGCAACGGAGCGCTGGCGTGCATCAGCCGCGCGCAGGCCGGCATGGCGCCCGACCCGGACATCGTCGACGCGGTCGTCTTCAACCCGATCGACGTCGACCGCTGGCCGGTCGGCTACGAGAAGGACGACTACCTGCTGTGGGTCGGGCGCTTCGTCGCCGAGAAGGGGCCGCAGCGGGCGGTCCGGGTCGCGCAGGCCACCGGGCGGCGGCTCATCCTGGCCGGCGTCGTGCAGCCGCGCCAGGAGCGCTTCTTCGCGACCGAGATCGAGCCGCATCTCGACGGCGAGCAGATCGAGTACGTCGGGGAGGTGGGCGGCGCCCGCAAGCAGCGCCTGTTCGCCGACGCCCACGCGTTCCTGATGCCGATCCGCTGGCCCGAGCCGTTCGGCATGGTCATGGTCGAGGCGATGGCGGCCGGCACGCCCGTGCTCGCATTCCCCGAGGGTGCGGCGCCGGAGGTCGTCGAGCACGGTGTCTCGGGGTTCCTCGTCAAGGACGAGGACGAGATGGCCTCGCTGGTGGACGCAGCGGGCGGACTCGCCCCGCTGCAGGTCCGCCGTTCGGCCGAGCGCTTTGCGCCGGACCGGATCGCGGCCGGATACGAGCAGGTCTACCGCAGCGTCGCGCGGCGCTCGGCGACCGCGGGCGCCGCGTC
>JAXDHL010000256.1:0-3177 GCA_034664525.1 Solirubrobacteraceae bacterium | reverse complement strand
GATCGCGACGACGGCGATCGGCATCAGCCACCACGCCGAGATCCCCCAGCTGACGAGCACCGCGGTCAGCCCGATCGCGGCCGCCACCGACAGCGCGATGCTGACCCCCGCCCGCCGACACGTCCGGTGTCCGCCGCCGCCGGAAGGCCTCGATGGCTTGCCAAGACGGATGGTGGATGGTGTCAGCCGGTCCGACGTCTCGTGCTCGGCAGCGATCGGCGCCAGGACTGCGGGGCAACCTCCCGATGAGAAGGAGCCCACACATGGCACTGTCAGACCAGCTGTCCGAGCTTGCCGGCCGCGCGAAGCAAGCGGAGACGCGCGCGTCCGCCGCACACGACAAGGCGAAGGCCGACGTCCAAAAGGACGTCGCCTCGGCGCGCGCATCAGCGCAGGCACAGGCGAAGAAGCTGCAGGACACGACCGACGCGACCAAGGGGAAGCTCTCCGATGCGTGGAGCAAGCACCTCGCGGAGTTCCGCCAGAACGTCGACGACAAGCGCGCCGAGCACGATCTGAAGCAGGCCCGGCGCACGGCGGCTGACGCCGCCGACGACGCGCAGTTCGCGATCGACTTCGCGTACGCCGCGATCGAGGAGGCGGAGTACGCCGTGCTGGACGCCGACCTCGCGCAGATGGACGCCGACGAGCTCGAGCAGACCTCCTCGGCGGCCTAGCCGTGTCCTCAGAGGCCGGCCGCCGCACCCGCGCCGCGATTGAGCGGGTGCTCGTTCTCGTACGGGAGCGGCGCGTCGAACCCGACCGGGCGAGCCGCCGCCGCGCATACGTCATCGATCAGGCGCGCGGTGGCCGGGTTGCTGCCGCGCGCCTCGCCGCCAAGCGTCTCGGCACCCAGGAGCGCTGAGCCCGAGAACCCACGACCGATACTCGATCCCGCGCGGACCATCGATGTTCATCGATGGCCGGCCATCACGTAGGTCAAGCCGCCCGCTTGAGGCGTACCGGCCGCGTATAGCGCCGCAGCCGCAGCCGTGAGGCGTACAGACTTTCGCTGATGAGCTCGTCCGCGTGGTCGAAGTCCGTCGGCAGGATCTGCGTTGAGGGCGCAGGAAGCACGATCAGCTCGGCGTCTCGGGAGTACCGCACCAGATCCTCCTCGAAGCGCCGGCTGACGAGGCGCGCGAGCGCAGCCGTGCCGGCGGCCAGCGCGCCGCGCCGGTCTTCGCTGTGCCGGCGCGCGCCGAAGGCCGGAAGCACGACGACCTGGTCGGCGCCGAGCTCGATCGCGTGCGAGATCGGTGTGTTGTTCACGATGCCGCCGTCGACGAGGCACCGGTCCCCCCAGCGCACCGCAGGGAACACTCCGGGAATCGCGGCGCTCGCCAGCACAGCCTCGATCGCGGGCCCCTCCGACAACAGCACCTCGTCACCGGTCGCCGCGTCGGCGGCAACCACGTAGAGCGGCAAATGGCCGTCCTGGAGTCGCTGAATCTCCAAGTGGCACCCGATCAGTCGCCGCAGCCGCCGGGATGACACCGCGTGGTCACGTGCGCCCAGGACACCGAGGCAGGCCGTCAACGGGCTTGCGGGAAACACGTCCCCCCGGCTGATGCCGCGCCAGATCTGCCCGAGCTCGTGCGCCCCCTCGACCGACTGCGGGCGCGATGCGAGGAAGGCGGCATTGATCGCGCCCGCCGAGGCGCCGACCAGCAGATCTGCGCGAATGCCTCGCTCGTAGAGCGCATGCACCATCCCGGCGTGCGCTGCGCCGAGACTCGCACCGCCCGACAGGACGAAGGCGACGGTCATGGTCCTAGGCGACCCGTTGCCCGCCGCCGAGCTCGCGCAGCCGGTGCAGTGCCTCGCGCTCGATCTGGCGACTGCGCTCCTCACCGACGCCCAGCGAGGCCCCGATCTCCGCATGCGCTGCCCCGCCCTGGCCGTCGATGCCGTAGCGGCGCACGAGGACCTCACGGTGGCGCGCGGGCAACAGCTTCAGCATGGACCACACCTCCCGGCGGGTCGCCTCACTGTCGGCGTGCTGCCAGGGGTCGAGGGCGTTCGGGTCCGAAACGAACTCATGCATCGGCGTGCGGTCCTCGCCGACGCCGTCGTCGAGCGAGGCCGTCACCTGCGCCGCGCCCTGAAGCACTCGCACCGTGTCGACGCTGAGGCCGGTGTGCTCGGCGATCGCTTGGATCGTCGCTTTGCCGGCGCCGCTCCTGCGAAGCTCGCTCTCGGCGCTGCGGATCTCAGCGAGCTGGCGCCCGGCTCGCGCTGGGATCCGAATCGGCCTTGCCTCTCGGACGGCGTTCATGACTCCACGTCGGATCCACCAGACGGCATACGTCGAGAACTTCAGGCCGCGACGGTGATCGAACTTCTCGACCGCCCGGACCAATCCGACCGTTCCTTCCTGAACGAGATCTTCGAACGGGACGCCATGACCGCGGTAGCTCGCAGCGACGGCGCGGACGAGGCGTAGGTTTGCCTCGACCATCTGTTCCTTCGCCGCGACGTCGCCGCGCTCGATCCGCCGGCTCAGCTCGACCTCCTCCGCAGGAGTGAGCAGGCGCCTGGTTCGGGAGCGATGCATCAGGCGACCGCCCGCAGAGTCGGAGGGCTGTGCTCGGCGACCGCCGTCGCAGTCTGGATCAGCTCCGCCAGTGCCGGACCGGGCGTTTCGTCCTTCCACATGAGCGCGAACTCGACGTGCTGCACAGCGTCGAGCGGCCGCGCCGTGATGTGGTCGAATCGCGGGGTCGGGGCGGTGGCGAGCGCGATCGCTTCGCCTGCGGCGACAGGGCCAAAGAGCGCGGGTCCGGGACCGCCTCGCCGCAGCTCCGGTCTGACCCCGAGCGCCGCGAGCGTTTCGAATACGGCCTGGTCGTAGGCCAAGCCATCGCGCTGCCCCGTCACAATCACCTGCTCGCCCTCGAGCTCGTGCGCCGCAACCGGTCCGCCGACTTCGCCCAGGCGATGCGTCGCGGCAGCGAGCACGACCCACGGCTCCGGACTGAGCCGTGTCCTGAACAGCTCCGACGACCCGAACATCGTGGGCGCCAGGACGACGTCCAGCCGTCCGTCGCGCAGATCCCGCACCAGCGTCCCCCCGTGGGATTCCACGACTGTCACGTCGACTGCCGGGGCGCCCCGAGCAAACGCCTCGAGCAAGCTCGACGCGGGGCTCCAGCCCATGACCGCGTCGATGCCCAA
>JAXDHL010000255.1:0-6172 GCA_034664525.1 Solirubrobacteraceae bacterium | reverse complement strand
GCCTCGCCGCCGTTGCGCATCTTGGCGATCAGCGCGCCTTCGACCGCGTCGTCGACGTCGGCGTCGTCGAAGACCAGGAACGGGGCGTTGCCGCCGAGCTCCATCGACACCCGCAGCACGTTCTCGGCCGACTGCTCGATCAGCTTCTTGCCGATCTCCGTCGAGCCGGTGAAGGACAGCTTGCGCAGGCGCGGATCCGACAGGATCGGAGCGGTCACGCTCGATGCCGAGGAGGACGTGATCACATTCAGCACGCCGCCGGGCAGCCCGGCCTCCTCGAGGATCTGCGCCAGCGCGAACATGCTCAGCGGCGTCTGCTTGGCCGGCTTGATGACCATCGTGCAGCCGGCGGCGATCGCCGGCCCGATCTTGCGCGTCCCCATCGCCATCGGGAAGTTCCAGGGGGTGATGAAGTAGCACGGGCCGACCGGCTGGCGCATGACCAGGACGCGCCCCTTGCCGGGCGGCGCGACCGAGTAGCGGCCGTCGATCCGGACCGACTCCTCGGCGAACCAGCGGAAGAACTCCGACGCGTAGGCGATCTCGGCCTTGGACTCGGCGACCGGCTTGCCCATCTCGAGCGTCATCAGCAGCGCGAGCTCGTCGGCGCGCTCGGTGATCGCCTCGAACGCCCGGCGCAGGATCTCGCCGCGCTCGCGCGGGGCGGTCGCCGCCCACTCGTCGCGCATGCCGGCGGCCGCATCCATGGCGGCGCGGGCGTCGTCCTCGGTGGCGTCGGCGATCTCGGCGATCGTCTCGCCGGTGGAGGGATCCTCGACGGCGAGCGTGGCGGACGTCTCGCGCCACTCCCCGCCGATGAACAGGCCGGTGGGCACGCCCTCGAGGACGGCGCGCTCCTTGTCAGCGGTGACGCTCATGCGGCCACGGTCTCCTTTCCGAGCTTCTTCTGCAAGGCGATGTCGATCGAGTAGTCGATCGGCACCACCACGATGGAGGGGACGTCGAGCTCCAGCGCGGCGTTGAGGTGGGACGCGAAGTCCTCGACCCCCTCGCAGCGGAAGCCCGGCAGCCCGAACGCCTGCGCCAGCTGCACGAAGTCGGGGTTGGTGAAGTCGACCCCGAAGTGGCGGCCGAACTTCGCGTCCTGCTTCCAGACGATCGAGCCGTACTGCTGGTTCTCCCAGATCACGTTGACCACCGGGACCCTCAGCCGGGCCGCGGTCTCGAGCTCCTGGCAGTTCATCAGGAAGCCGCCGTCGCCGGAGACGGTGACGACGTTGCGCTCGGGGTGCACCATCTTGGCGGCGATCGCGGTCGGGAGCGCAATCCCCATGCCGGCCAGGCCGTTGGCGATGAAGACCGTGTCCGGCTCGTGCGCGGGGAACATCCGCGCGATCCACAGCTTGTGCATGCCGACGTCGGAGATCAGGATGTCGCGCCTGCCCAGCGCCTGCCGGATCTCCCACAGCACCCGCGGCGGGTGCATCGGGAACGCGTCGTCGTGCCGGCCCTCGGTGAACGCCCCCTGGACGAGCTCCTCGAGCGCCGACGGCGTGGTCGTCGCCGGATCGCCCGTGCCGACCATCCCGGTCAGGCGGCGCAGGATCAGGTCGATGTCACCGATCAGGTCGGAGGCGGTGACGAAATGCTCGTCGACCTCGGCCGGCACGGTGTCGATGCAGACGATCGTCTTGTCGCCGTCGGGATTCCAGTTGACCGGCGCGTGCTCGACCAGGTCGTAGCCGGCGGTGATGACGACGTCGGCGTCCCTGAAGCCGGCCAACTCGTAGTCGCGCGCCTGCATGCCGACCGTGCCGCGCCAGTGCGGGTCGTCGTCGTCGAGCACGCCCTTGCCCATGAAGGTGGCCGCGACACCCATCCCGGTGGCGTGCGCGAACGCCCGCAGCGCCTGCGACGCGCCGCCGCGGGAGACGCCGTTGCCGGCCAGCACGATCGGGTGATCGGCATTCGCGATCAGCTCCGCCGCCTCCTCGAACTCGCCCTGCGAGGGCTCCGGCCGGCGGCGCTCCTGCCGGTGCGGGAGCGGACGGCCGGCGATCGCCGACTCCATCACGTCCTCGGGCAGCTCGAGGTGCGTCGGCCCGGGCTTCTGGCCCTGGGCGACCTTGAACGCCTTGCGGACCGCCTCCGGGATCATGCCGGCGCTGTTCAGGCGCGCGTTCCACTTGGTGATCGGCTTGAACATCGAGACGACGTCGATGTACTGGTGACTCTCCTTGTGGGTTCGCTCGAGGTCGCCCTGGCCGGTGAGGGCGACGAGCGGCGAGCGGTCCAGCCACGCGTCGGCCACCGAGGTGACCAGGTTCGTCGCGCCCGGGCCGAGCGTGCCCAGGCAGACGCCCGCGCGATGGGTCAGGCGCCCGTACATGTCGGCCATGTAGGCCCCGCCCTGCTCGTGGCGAACAGGGACGAACTCGATCTGGTCGGAGGCGTCGAGCGCGCGGTTGAGCTCGAGCGTCTCCTCGCCCGGGATGCCGAAGACGTACTCCACGCCCTCGGCTTCCAGGCACTCGACGAAGAGGTCGGCGGCGTTTCGTTCGTTCGAGGACATGGTGTGAACCTTCGCAACTCCTTCCCCCGTCCAGTGTCCTGGCTAACGTCCGCCCGGCGCGGCCTGACCTGATGACGACCCGGAAGCTCCTCACCATCGCGGCCGCGGTCGTCGCCTGTCTCGTCGTGTGCGTCCCGGCCGCGGACGCAAAGACGCGCTTCACGATCCGCGGCGCGGGGTTCGGACACGGCGTCGGCATGAGCCAGTGGGGAGCGTACGGCTACGCCGTGCACGGCCGCGACTACCGGACGATCCTCGGCCACTACTACTCGGGCACGTCGCTCGGGACCGCGGCGCCGGCAACCGTGCGCGTGCTGCTGCAGGGCAGCGTCCGGGTCGCCCACTTCGCCGGCGCCCGCGCGGCGGCCGGCAAGATCGTCGCCCCTGGCAAGACCTACGGCGTGCGGGTGGCGAAGGACGGCTCGATGGTGCTGCTGTCGCCGACCGGCCGGCGGCTGAAGAAGGTCGCCGCGCCGCTGACCGTTACCGGCTCCGGCGGCCAGGTCGCGCTCGCCGGCGCAGGCGCGTACCGCGGCGGGCTGGAGTTCCGCGCCGCCCTCGGCGGCGGCGTGCAGGCGGTCAACGCCGTCGGGCTCGAGGACTACGTGCGCGGCGTCGTCGCGCGCGAGTCGCCCTCGACCTGGCCGGCCGAGGCGCTGAAGGCGCAGGCGGTCGCCGCGCGCAGCTACGCCGTGACGACCTCGAAGGCCGGGAACGGGTTCGAGCAGTACGCGGACACCCGCTCGCAGGTCTACGGCGGCATCGCGGCCGAGACGGCGGCCAGCGACGCGGCCGTGGCCGCCACCGCGGGCCAGGTCGTCACCTACCAGGGCCGGCCCGTGGTGACGTACTTCTTCTCGACCTCCGGCGGGCGCACCGAGAACGTCGAGAACACGTCGCTCGGCAGCGCGCCGGTGCCGTGGCTGAAGTCGGTCGACGACCCGTTCGACGGCGCGTCCCCGAAGCACCGCTGGGGGCCGTACAAGTGGACGCTCGGCAAGGCGAAGGCCAAGCTCGGCGGGCTGGTCAAGGGCGCCTTCCGGGGCATCGAGGTCCGCAAGCGCGGCGCCTCCCCGCGCGTCGTGCTCGCCGACATCGTCGGCACGCGCGGTCGCACGCAGGTGAGCGGCTCGACGCTGCGGGCGCGGCTCGGCCTGTTCGACACCTGGGCCTACTTCACGACGATCGAGACCGGCAAGGTCACCAAGCCGAAGCAGGGTGGCGGCAGCACGCCGGTCAGCCCGACCGGCGGCGCGACCCCCGAGGCGCGCGCCGCGGCGGCGGCGCGCAGCCGGCTGGTCGGCAGCGTCATGCCGGCCCGCCGCGGATCGGGCGTCCAGATCGAGCGCCGCGCGGGCCGCCACTGGATCGCCGTCGGCAACGCCGACGCCGACCGCCGCGGGCGCTACGCCTACACGGTCGACGTTCCCGGCGTGTACCGCGTGCGCTTCCGCGGCGACCCCGGGCCGGCCGTGTCGATCCGCTGAGGCTCAGCCGGTGTAGAAGCGTGCGAGCATTTCACTCACGCACACCGGCTTGTCGCCGCCGTCGCGCTCGAACGTGACCTCCATGGTCACCTGCGCGCCGCCGGCGATGTCGTCCACCTTCGCGAGCCGGGTCGTCGCCCGGACCTTCGTGCCGACCGGCAGCGGCGCCGGGAAGCGCACCTTGCCGAGGCCGTAGTTCAGCGCGAACGCGAACCCGGTGAAGTCCATGATCTCGGCGTTGAACTTCGGCGCCAGCGACAGCGTGTAGTAGCCGTGCGCGATCGTGCCGCCGAACGGGGTCAGCTTGGCTCGCTCGGGGTCGACGTGGATCCACTGGTGGTCGCCCGTCAAGTCGGCGAACGCGTCGACGTCGTCCTGGGTGACCTGGTGCCAGGAGCTCGTGCCGAGCGTCTCCCCCTCGGCGTCCTTCAGTTCCTCGATGCCGTTGATCGTGCGCATGGGCCGACATACTGCCGCCTGTGCCCGGACCCCTGCTGCTCGCCGACGCCCCGTTCCAGCTCTACCGCGCCTTCTACGGGCTGCCCGACTCGATCACCGGCGCCGACGGGCGGCCGGTCAACGCGCTGCTCGGCTCGGTCAACCAGGTCCTGTGGTGCGTCGAGCGCCTGCAGCCGCGGGCGGTGGTGCTGTGCTTCGGCCTCGAGTCCGCGCTCTACCGCGAGCAGGCCTACCCGCCCTACCACGCCCAGCGGCCGGCGATGCCGGACGACCTGGCCCACCAGTGGTCGCTGGCGCCGTCGCTGTACGAGGCGCTGGGCTGGGTGGTCGAGGACACGGCCGAGTTCGAGGCCGACGACGTCATGGGCTCGCTGGCCGCCGCCGAGGAGGCCGGCGGCGGGCAGGCGCTGATCCTCACCGGCGACCGCGACATGTTCCAGTGCGCGACCGCCGGCGTGCACGTGCTGTTGCAGCAGCGCGGCAAGGACGGCCCGGAGGACCTCGGGCCCGACGAGGTGCGCAGGCGCTACGGGATCGACCCGGCGCTCGTGCCGGACTTCATCGCCCTGCGCGGGGACCCGTCCGACGGGATCCCGGGCGCCAAGGGCATCGGCGAGAAGACGGCCGCCGAGCTGCTGCGCCGCCACGGTGGCCTGGAGGCGGTGATCGACGGCGCGATCCGCGAGCGGCCGGCGGTCCGCAAGGCGCTGATCGAGCAGGCCGGCGAGCTGCGGATGTTCAAGGACCTGGCGACGCTGCGCCGCACCGACGCGGGCCTGCCGGCCGACGCGGAGACCGACCGCGAGCGTGGCGCGGCGGCGGCCGAGCGCCTCGGGATGCGGCGGCTCGCGGAGCGTCTGCGCGGCTGAGCGGTCCTCCCGAACCGCTACTTTCGCCCCGGTGAACGTTCGATCGCCTGACGCGTACCCGGACGGCTGACCGCGGTGCGGGTCTCCCCTGAGGTCGCGGACGCGCTCGCCGGCGGGCGGCCCGTGGTGGCGCTCGAGAGCACGATCATCGCCCATGGGCTGCCGCGACCGGCCAATGGCCGGATCGCGCGCGAGATCGAGGCCGTCGTGCGCGATCGCGGTGCCGTGCCGGCGACGGTCGCCGTCCTCGGCGGCGAGGTCTGCATCGGGCTCGACGACGGCAGGCTTGACCGGCTGGCCTCGGGCGCGTTCGTGGCCAAGGCGTCGCTGCGCGACCTGCCGGTCGTCTGCGCGCGCGGCGGCGACGGCGCGACCACCGTGGCCGCGACGGCGTTCCTGGCCGCCGCGGCGGGCATCGACGTGTTCGCGACCGGCGGCATCGGCGGCGTGCACCGCGAGGCGCGCGAGTCCTGGGACGAGTCGGCCGACCTGCTCGCGCTGGCGCGGACGCCGGTCTGCGTCGTCTGCGCCGGCGTGAAGTCGATCCTCGACGTCGGGGCGACGCTCGAGCGCCTGGAGTCGCTGAACGTGACCGTCGTCGGCTACGGGACGGACCGCTTCCCGGGCTTCTACCTCACCGACTCCGGCCACGCCGTGCCGTGGCGGGTGGACTCGCCGGCGGAGGCGGCCGAGATCGTGCGCCGCCGGCGGGCGCTCGGGATCCCGGGTGGCACGCTGCTGGCCAACCCGCTGCCGGTCGGCGAGCAGCTCGACCCCGAGCTGCATGACCGGGTGCTGGCCGAGGGGTTGGCGGCGATGGACGC
>JAXDHL010000254.1:0-8608 GCA_034664525.1 Solirubrobacteraceae bacterium | reverse complement strand
GTCGCGCACGATCAGCAGCGCGAGGCGGCGCAGCACCGCGTCGAGCGCCTCGCCGAAGCGCAGCTCGGCCTCGCTCTCCGGCTCGACGGCGACGCCGGACGCGCCCGACGCCATGAGGATCGCGGTGTCGTTGGTGGACAGCTGGCCGTCAACGGAGATGCGATCGAACGAGCGCTTGACACACACCCCGAACAGCAGGTCGGCGGTCTCCACCGGCAGCGCGGGGTCGGTCTGGACGAAGCACAGCATCGTCGCGAACTGCGGCTGGATCATCCCCGCGCCCTTGGCCTGGGCGGTGAGTCGCACGGTCCCCGCCGACAGCGCGACCTCGAGCGTCGCCTGCTTGGGAAGGGCGTCGGTGGTGCGAATGGCCTCGGCAAACGGCTGGTCGCCATCGCGGGCGAGCCGGCCGCGGGCGTCGAGCAGCCCCTTCGTGACCTTGTCGGTGTCGAGTTGGACGCCGATCACGCCGGTCGAGGCGACCGCGACCCGGTCCTCGGGCACGCCCGCGCACATCGCGGCGGCGCCCTGCATCTTGGCGGCGGCGTCCATCCCGCGGCCGCCGGTGGCGGCATTGGCGTTGCCGGAGTTGACCGCCACCGCGCGCAGGCCGCCGAGGTCGGTGCGCTCCTTGGTGATCACCACCGGCGGGGCGACCACGCCCGAGGCGGTGAAGCGCGCCGCCGACGTGGCGTCCGGTGCGTCGCAGACCAGCAGGCCGACGTCGCGGCCGCCGCTCGGCTTCAGGCCGGCCGCCACCCCGGCGGCGCGAAAGCCCTGCGGTAGGCCGCCGCCTTCGAGCTCGGTCACATGGGCGGGCTTCTCGATCCAGCGGGAGTCGAAGAACGGCATCACACGGATCACTTCAGTCCTTCCGTCTCGGGCCGGTCGAACATCAGGTTGAGGCTCTGCACGGCCTGGGAGGCCGTTCCCTTCCAGAGGTTGTCGATCGCGGCGAAGACCAGGATCTGGCCGGCGCGCTCGTCGTAGTGGACGGCGATGCGGCAGTCGTTGGTCTCGCGCACCTCGAGCACGCCCGGCTGCCGGCCGTCGAGCACGGTCACGAACGGCTCGCCGCCGTAGGCGCCGGCGAACAGCTCGTGCAGCTCGGCGGTGCTCGTCTCGCGCGCGGCGGCGACGTAGCACGAGTCCAGCTCGCCGCTGGACAGCGGGGCGAGGTGCGGGACGAACACGACCCGCCGGTCCGCGCCGGCCGCAGCGAGCTCCTGCTCGATCTCCGGCCGGTGGCGATGGCCGGCGACCTTGTAGGGCTTGAGGTCCTCGTTGGCCGACACGAAGTGCGTCATGTCGGTGGCGCCGCGGCCGGCGCCGCTGACGCCGGACTTGGCGTCGATGATCACGGCGTCGCCGATCAGCCCGGCCCGGGCGAGCGGGACGAGCCCCAGCAGCGCGGCCGTCGGATAGCAGCCCGGCCCCGCGACGAGGTCGGCCGTGCGCAGCGCGTCGCGGTAGAGCTCCGGCAGGCCGTAGACGGCGGTGCCGAACAGCTCGGGCGCGCCGTGCTCGCCGTACCACTGCGCGTAGGTCGCGCGGTCGGTGAGGCGGAAGTCGGCCGACAGATCGATCACGCGCACGCCGCGCTCGCGCAGCGCCGCGACGGTCGGTGCCGCCGCGCCGTGCGGGTAGCCGACGATCGCGGCGTCGACCTCGCGGTCGGGGTCGAATGCCTCCAGCGTGCGCTCCACGCGCGTGCGCGGGTGCAGATCGCCGAGCGCCATGCCGGCCTCCGCGCGGGCGGTCACGTAGGCGAGCTCGAAGAACGGGTGGCGCTCGATCAGCTGCGCGGCGATCGCGCCCGCGTAGCCGGACGCTCCGACGATCCCGACCCGGGTCGAGCCGCTAGCCACGGAGCTCGCCTCCGAGCTCCTCCCGGAGGCGGGCGACGATCTTGTCGCGCGGAGCGGCGACGTCGTCGTCGGTGAGCGTGCGGTCGGGCGCCCGGAACGCCAGCCGCAGGGCCAGCGACACGCGTCCTTCGCCGACCTGCGCGCCGCGGTAGGAGTCGAAGACCTCGGCGCGCTCGAGCAGGCCGCCGCCGGCCTGGCGGACGACGGCGAGCACCGCCTCGGCCGGCACATCCTCGCCCACGGTCACCGCGAGGTCGAGCAGGACGGCGGGAAAGCTCGTCAGGTCGCGGTAGGCGGGGACCGGATCGGCGTAGCTGGTCAGCACCGCGAGGTCGAGTTCGAACGCGGCGACCGTGTGCTCGAGGTCCCAGGCGGCGGCGACCGCCGGGTGCACCTCCCCCACCCAGCCGGCGGGATCACCGTTTGGTCCGGCCAGCACGCGGGCGCCCCGCGCGGGATGCAGGAACGGCTCCACGCCTCCGTCGCGCTCGGTCACGAACGCCAGCTCCACCCGCAAGGCGCGGCCGAGCGCCTCGACGACGCCCTTGGCGGCGAAGAAGTCGGCCGCCGGCGGCGAGGAGTCCCGCCACGACGCGGGCCGGAGCGGGCCGGTCAGGAGCGCGCCGGCGTGCGTGCGCTCGTCGGGCAGCCGGTGGGCGTCCCAGGCCGCGCGGCCGCGCGTGCCGGCCGGCGGGTCCCAGCGCCCCGCCGGGCGCGGGCGGTCGTCATCCCAGGGCAGGTAGACCGTGCCGATCTCGAACAGCCGCACCGCGGGCATGCCGCGGCGGGTGTTGAGCGCGGCGGCGTCGAGCAGCGACCCGAGCACGTGCGTGCGCATCACCGCCTGCTCCTCGCTCATCGGGTTGCGCACGGCGACCGGCTCCAGCGGCGAGCGCAGCCGCGAGACGGCGGCCCGGGAGGTGAGGCTCCAGCCCACGACCTCCGACAGCCCGGCGCCGACCAGCGCGTCCTCGACGCGACGGCGCTGCCGCTGCTCGGGGGCCAGCACGCCGACAGCGCCGCGGCGGCTCGGGAGCGTGGCCGGCAGCTTGTCCAGCCCGTCGATTCGCGCGACCTCCTCCACGAGGTCGACCTCGCGGGTGACGTCGGCGCGCCGGAAGTGCGGGACCGTGACGTCGAGGCCGTCGCGCGCGTCGGCGACGCGGAAGTCCAGCGCCTCGAGGATGCGAGCCTGGTCGGGCTTGGCGATCGGCTTGCCGAGCAGCCGCTCGACCCGCGCCTCGCGCAGCCGCAGGACCGGGTCGCGCTTCTCGGCCTCCGAGCGGGCGTCGACGTCGATCGTGCCGCCGGAGATGCGTGCGCCAGTCAGCTCGACCATCAGCTGGGCGGCGACGGCCTGCGCCTCGAGGGTCTGGCCGGGCGAGAGCTGCTTGTCGAAGCGCCCGGACGCCTCCGAGCGCAGCCCCAGCTTGTTCGAGGTGCGCTGGATGTTCGGACCGACCCAGGTCGCCGCCTCCATCAGCACGCGCGTGGTGCCGTCGTGGACCTCCGAGCGGTTGCCGCCCATCACCCCGGCGATCGAGGTCGGGCCGGCGGCGTCGTCGATCACGACCATCTGGTCGTCCAGCGTCCGCGTGACGTCGTCGAGGGTGACCACCTGCTCCCCGGCGCCGGCGCGCCGCACCACCAGCCGGCCGCCCTCGACGCGATCGGCGTCGAACGCGTGCAGCGGCTGGCCGGTCAGCAGCATCACGTAGTTCGTGATGTCGACCACGTTGTTGATCGGGCGCTGGCCGGCGGCCATCAGGCGCGCCTTCAGCCACGGCGGCGACGGCCCGATCGCGACGTCCTCGAACCGCCGCAAGGTGAAGCGCGGGCACAGGTCGGGGTCGCGGACCTCGACGGTCACGCCCGGGACCTCGGGCTCCAGCGAGCCGGGGTCTCCCGACCACGGCGGCGGGGCGAGCGTGGCGCCGGTGGCGGCGTGGACCTCGCGGGCGACGCCGTAGATGCTCAGGCAGTCCGGCCGGTTCGGCGTGATCTCGAGCTCGAGCACGTCGGTGGCGATCGGCAGCACGCTGTCGAGCCGGGTGCCGGCCGCGAGCCCGTCGTCGAGCACCATGATCCCGCCGTGATCGGTCCCGATCGCGACCTCGTCCTCGGCCAGGATCATCCCGTTGGACACCTGCCCGCGCAGCTTGGCCGCCTTCAGGCGGGTGCCGTCGGGCATCACCGCCCCGGGCTTGGCGACCGCGACGGTCTGCCCGGCGGCGACGTTCGGCGCGCCGCACACGATCCCGGACGGCGCGTCGTCGCCGACGTCGACGAGGCAGACGCGCAGGCGGTCGGCGTCCGGGTGCGGCTCGGCCCGCAGGACCTTGCCGACCACGAAGTGCTCGAGGGCGGTCACGCCGTGCGTGTGGATCGCCTCGACCTTCGTGCCGGTCATCGTCAACCGGTCGGCGAGCTGCGCAACGTCCAGGCGCGGCCGCACGAACTGGTGGAGCCATTCGAGCGGAACCCTCATCCGAACTGCTCCAGGAAGCGGAGGTCGTTCTCGTAGAACAGCCGCAGGTCGGAGACGCCGTGCTTGAGGAAGGCGACCCGCTCGATGCCCATCCCGAACGCGAAGCCCTGGACCTGCTCCGGGTCGTAGCCGTGGTCGCGCACGTACTCGAACACGTTGGGGTCGACCTCGCCGGCGCCGAGGATCTCGATCCAGCCCTCGCCCTTGCAGAGGTTGCAGCGCGAGCCGTCGCGCAACAGGCCGCGGCCCGAGCACTTGTGGCAGGAGACGTCGACCTCGACGCTCGGCTCGGTGAACGGGAAGAAGTGCGGGCGCAGGCGCACCTCGCGCTCGTCGCCGAAGATCGCCCGGGCGAAGGCCAGCAGCGTCCCCTTGAGGTCGGCCAGCGTGACGTCGGTGTCGACGGCGAGCCCCTCGACCTGGTGGAACTGCGGCGTGTGCGTGGCGTCGTTGTCGCGCCGGAAGGTGCGACCGGGGACGACGAGGTACAGCGGCGGCGGCTCGATCTCCATCGCCCGCGACTGCATCGGCGACGTGTGCGTGCGCAGGACCACGTCGTCGGCGACGTAGAAGCTGTCGGACTCCTGGCGCGCCGGATGCTGCGGGGTGTGGTTGAGCGCGTCGAAGTTGTAGTGCACGAGGTCGATCTCGGGTCCCTCGGCGACGCGGAAGCCAAGCCCGAGGAAGACGTCCTCGATCTCCCGCCGGGTGGCCGTCAGCAGGTGGAGCCGCCCGATCGGCGTGACGGGCGACCCGGGGAGCGTGACATCGACGCGGTCAGCGGCCAGCCGGGAGTCGAGCTCGCCGGCCGCGAGCTCGTCGTGGCGAACATTGACCAGCGCCTCGAGCGCCTGGCGCGCCTGGTTGGCGGCCTTGCCGACGGCGCCGCGCTCCTCGGGCGCCAGCGCGGCGACCCCGCGCAGCAGGTTGGGCAACTCGGCCTTGCGCCCCAGGTGGGTGACCCGGGCATGCTCGAGGTCGTCCGTCGTCGCGGCGGCGCCGATGGCAGCCTCGGCCACGCTGCGCAGTTGGGCGACCCTGTTGAGCACGTCAGACACGGCGGGCGATCCTATCCAGCGCCACCGTCGCGGCCATCGCCGCGTTCAGGGAGTCGTTGGCGATCGGGATGTGCGCGGTGCCGTCGCAGGCGGCGACCACGTCGTCCGGCAGCCCCTCGCGCTCAGCGCCGATCAGCAGCGTGCCGACCGCCGTGTCCTGCCGGAGCTCGTCGCCCGCATGGGCGACGAGCGCGATCCGCGGCGCCGGCAGCTCGTCGACCGCGCGGACGCGGCGCACCGGCACGGAGAAGATCGCGCCCATCGACGCGCGGACGGCCTTGACGCCGAACGGGTCGGCGCTGCCGGGCCCGAGCGCGACCGACGTCGCCCCGAACGCGAGCGCCGCCCGCAGCACCGTGCCGACGTTGCCCGGGTCCTTGACGCCCCACAGCGCGACGCAGCGGTGCCCGAGCGATGGCGCGGCGCGCTGGTCGTAGATCCCGATCACCCGGGTTCCGGAGCCGAGCGAGGAGATCTCCGCCATCAGGTGCGGCGCGACCTCCTCGCCCTCGAGGCCGCTGCCGGCGGCGACCAGGCGGGCGACCGGGACCCAGCCGGCCGCGTCGGCCGCGGCGATCAGGTCCTCCCCCTCGGCGACGAAGCGCGTCAGCTTGTCCCGCCATTTGCGGCCGGCGAGCTTGCGCACTTCCTTCAGCGTCTCGTTGTTGGGGGAGGTGATGGGCATCAGGGCAAAAAGAAGGGCGCCCGTCCTGTCAGAGGAGGGGCGCCCCGGAAGAGCGGTGGTGTCGTCAGGCCGCTAGGCCTTGGACGCCGCCTCGCGGGCCGCCTCGGCAAAGGATCGGAAGGTGTCGGCATCGCGCACGGCGATGTCGGCCAGGACCTTGCGGTCGATCTCGATGCCGGCCAGCTTGAGGCCGTGCATGAACTCGGAGTAGGACTGCCCGTTCAGCCGTGCGGCGGCGTTGATGCGGGTGATCCAGAGGCGGCGGAAGTCGCGCTTGCGGTTGCGGCGGTCGCGGTAGGCGTACGACTCCGCCTTCATCAGCGCTTCCTTCGCGCGGCGGTAGTTCGAGTTCGCCTCGCCGCGGAAGCCCTTCGTCCGCTCGAGGGTGGCGCGGCGCTTCTTGCGCGCGTTGACGGAACGCTTGACGCGGGTCACTTGCCCGACCCTTCCAGAAGCTTGCGGACGGTCTTCTCGTCAGCCTTGGAGATCGGGTGATCGGTCGAGAAGGCGCGCTTCTTCTTCGGCGACTTCTTCTCGAGGATGTGGCTCGAGTAGGCGTTGCGGCCCTGGAGCTTGCCAGTCCCGGTCTTCTTGAAGCGCTTCTTGGCGCCCGAGTGCGACTTCATCTTCGGCATCAGAGGCGGGGCAGGATAGCGGACGCGGACTCGCGCCCCGGGTGGCCGGGGCGCGAGATCGCCGGCGTCTAGCCGTCCTTGGCCGCCGCGGCGGCCTTGGCCGGCCTCTTGGCGGCCGGCTTCTTGGCCGCGGCCTTCTTCGCCGGGGCGGGTTTGGCCTCGGCCTGCACCGGTTCCGGCGCGGCCTCCTCGGCCGCCGGAGCGGGCTCGGGCTCAGGCTCGGAGTCGGCCTCGGGAGCAGGTTCCACGGCCGGCGGCCTGTCGGCCGCCTCCGATCCGGGCTCGGCGGCCCGCGCCTCCAGCTTCTGCTGGCGGCGCTCCTTCTTGGACGGGCCTTCCGGCGCCGCATGATGCTCGTCGTCGCCTTCGGCCTCCTGGGTCCGCAGCGGGCCCAGCATCATCGTCATGTTGCGGCCGTCCTGGATCGGACGCTGCTCCACGATCGCGACGTCCTCGAGCTCCTCCGCGAGGCGGTTGAGGATCATCTCCCCGCGCTCGGGATGGGCCTGCTCGCGCCCGCGGAACATGATGGTCACCTTGACCTTGTCCCGCGACTTCAGGAAGCGCTCGACGTGACCCTTCTTGGTGTCATAGTCGTGCTGCGCGATCTTCGGCCGGAACTTGATCTCCCGGATCGTGATCTGCTGCTGGTGCTTGCGGGCGGCCTTCTGGCGCTGGTTCTGCTCGTATTTGTACTTCGAGTAGTCCAGCACCCGGCACACGGGAGGCTTGGCATCGGGGGCCACCTCCACGAGGTCCAGGTCCCGCTCTTGGGCGTATCGGAGCGCCTCGGCCGTCTTCAAGATGCCCACCTGATCCCCGTCAGGCCCGATGAGTCGGACCTCGGGAACGCGGATGCGCTCATTGATGCGGGTCGAGTCGCGCTCTGGAAGTGACCGATCGAATCTGCGAGGGACCGGCACTAGCTCTTGATGCGGCGGTTCAAGCCGCTGTCTCGTTGCGCGTAATCAACGTGATCAAGTATAGAGCGGCTTGCGACACTGATTGCAAGCCCGGCACCGGAAGTCCCACACCTTCGCGTAGCTTCCCGCGGCCATGGTCTTCGAGCATCCGCTGCGCGTCCGCTACGGGGAGTGCGATCCCCAGGGGATCGTGTTCAACGCGAACTACCTCCTGTACTTCGACGTCGCCTTCACCGAGCTGTGGCGGGCGGCGGTCGGCCCGTGGCTCGAGATGACCGAGCGCGGCTACGACGCGGTGGTCGGCGAGGCGCGGCTGAGGTTCCGCGCGCCGGCGCGCTTCGACGACGAGCTCGTGCTCGAGCTGCGCGCCGCGGGCCTCGGGCGCTCCTCGATCACCACCGCGGTGCGGATCGTGCGCGGCGACGAGCTGCTGGTCGAGGGTGAGCTGCGCCACGTCGTCGTGTCCGCCGAGACCTGGAAGCCGATCGAGATGCCCGGCTGGATCCGCGACGGCCTCGAGCGGTTCCGGTAGCGGCGGTCCGGCGACATCCGCATGAAGGCGGCGCAGCCGGCCGCGCGCTAACGATCCATCACCGCGAAGACGGCCCGCCCGCGCACGACCTCTTTCGAGTTCGCCCGCAGCGAGCAGTCCACGAACGCCAGCGTCCCGCCCAGGCGCTCGACGTTGGTGTGCGCGGTCACCCAGTCGCCGTCGCCGACCGAGCCCAGGAAGTCCGTCGTCAGCGACACGGTCGCCGCGGCGATCTCGTCGCGCGGCTTCTCGTGGGAGTCGCGGATCGCCTCGCCGATCGCGAAGTCGACCATCGTCATCAGGACACCGCCCTGCGCCTTGCCGAACGTGTTCAGGTGCCGCTCGTCGATGCGCAGGCCGAGGATGTGGCCGGACTTGCAGAACGGGCCGACGTGATCGACGAACGCGTTGACGCCGGT
>JAXDHL010000253.1:0-5880 GCA_034664525.1 Solirubrobacteraceae bacterium | reverse complement strand
AGTCCCGGCCGGGCAACGAGCCGGTCGTCGACCTGCCGATCGAGGCGCACCGCGAGAAGGTGCTCGCGTGGGCCCGCGACCTGAGCTCGGAGGGCCACACCGACCGCGGCTTCCCCGCCGAGTACGGCGGCGGCGGAGGCGACGTCGGCGCCTCGGTGGCCTCGTTCGGCACGCTCGCGTTCGGCGACCTGTCGCTGCTGATCAAGTGCGGCGTCCAGTTCGGGCTGTTCGGCGGCGCCGTCCTGCACCTGGGCACCGAGCGCCACTACGAGCGCTACCTGCGCGACATCAGGTCGTTGGACCTGCCCGGCTGCTTTGCGATGACGGAGACCGGCCACGGCTCCAATGTGCAGGCGCTCGGCACCACGGCGACGTACGACGCCGCCACGCAGGAGTTCGTCGTCCACACGCCCGACGACAGCGCGCGCAAGGACTACATCGGCAACGCCGCTCGCGACGGGCGGCTGGCGGTCGTGTTCGCGCAGCTGATCGCGGGCGGCGAGGCGCGCGGCGTGCACGCGCTGCTCGTGCCGCTCCGCAACCGCCGAGGCGACGTGCTGCCCGGTGTGGCGATCGAGGACTGCGGACCCAAGCTCGGCCTCGACGGGGTCGACAATGGGCGGATCTGGTTCGACCACGTGCGCGTGCCGCGCGAGAACCTGCTCGACCGCTACGGGCAGGTCGCCCCCGACGGCAGCTACACCAGCCCGATCGAGAACCCGGGCAAGCGCTTCTTCACGATGCTCGGGACGCTGATCCAGGGGCGGATCAGCATCGCGGGGGCGTCGGTGAACGCGACCAAGGTCGCGCTGACGATCGCCGTCCGGCGCGGGCTCACGCGGCGCCAGTTCGGCCCGCCGGGCGGCGAGGAGACGCTGCTGATGGACTACCGCACGCACCAGCGGCGGCTGCTGCCCCCGCTGGCGAAGACCTACGGGCTGTCCTTCGCGCAGGACCGCCTGATCGCCGCGCTGCACGAAGCGTTCACGGACCCGGACACCGGCGACCGAGCCCGGCGTGAGCTGGAGACGCTCGCCGCCGGCATGAAGGCCGTCACCAGCCGGCACGCGACGGACACGATCCAGGCCTGCCGCGAGGCGTGCGGCGGCGCGGGCTACCTGCGCGCCAACCGCTTCGCCGCGTTGAAGGCGGACACCGACGTCTTCGTCACCTTCGAGGGCGACAACACCGTCCTGCTGCAGCTTGCGGGCAAGAACCTGCTGACCGGCTACAAGGACGCATTCGGCGAGCTCGACCCGCTGGGGACCGCGCAGTTCGTCGCCGGCCGGGCGCTCGGGATGCTGGCCGAGCGGACCGGCTGGCTGAACCTCATCCCCGGCCGCGACGACGGCGGCGAGCTGCTCGAGCACAGCACGCAGATCGAGCTGTTCCGGTGGCGCCACGACCATGTGCTGGCCGGGGTGGCTCGGCGCCTGAAGCGCGGAATCGACGCGGGGCGCGAACCGTTCGAGGTCCTGCTCGACTGCCAGGACCACGTGCTCACCGCCGCGCGCTCATGGATGGACCTCGTCGTCTTGGAGGCGTTCGCCGACGCGGTCGAGCGATCCCGCGAGCCGGTGCTCGATCGCCTCTGCAGCCTCTACGCCCTGCATACGATCGAGACTGAGCGCGGCTGGTACCAGGAGCACGGCAAGCTCACGGCCGCGCGCTCGAAAGCGGTCACCAAGACCGTCGACGCGCTGTGCGCGGACCTGCGCGAGGACGCCGGCCTGCTCGTCGACGCCTTCGGCGTTCCGGACGCCTGCCTCGGCGAAGCCGGCGACGTGGGCCTGCAGGCCCGGGTCGTCGGGACCCTGTCGCTGGACCCCGACCTCGAGGCCGCCGCCTGAGGAAGCGGCTCAGCTCTTCTGCGTGAGCGAGACGTCGCCGATGCGAACGTTGTCGCCGCCCGGCGGGAGAGCCGTGATCCAGATCAGGTAGTAGCGGTAGGCGTGGCCGCGCGTGGCGAGCGTGAACCGCTGCTTGCCCTTGGAGACCGTGCCGCCGCCGACCGGCGTCCAGCCGCCGATGTCGGCCGGGACGCTGCCCTTCGGGGCCGCGTAGATCTTCGCCTTCCAGCCGGGCTGCGGGGTCTGGACCAGCATCGACGTCGCGTCGACCTGCGGCTTGGCGTCGACGTAGAGGCCGACGCCGTCCTTCGGGCCGTTGGCGCCGGCGAGCAGGTGGTCGCGGTAGGTCTCGGTCGCCCATGCCGTGGCCGGGTCGTTGTCGACCGCGAGCGCGACCCGGTCGGCGTGCTCGGTGTGGTCGCCCAGCGGGTCGTAGTCGTGTGCGGAGACGCGCGAGACGGAGACCGTCCGGTTGCCGGGCGGCGGCTGGGCCCGCGGGGCGCCCGTCCCGCGCTCGACGCGCTGGCCGCCGAGCACGAGCACCAGCACGACCGCCGTGGCGACCACACCGAGCGCGCCGCCGACGGCGGCGCGGCGGGCACGCAGGCGGTACGGGACGCGGCGCTGCGCCGAGGCGGGCAGCGTGCGCAGGACGGCGGTCGCCTCGCCGGTGGCGCGGCCGGCGCGGGCGGCCTCGATCGCCAGCGCGTCCTCGAGGTCGTCCTCGAGCGTCACCGCGTCGGGGTAGCGGCGCTCGAGCTTCTTGCAGGTCATGCGGTCGAGCACGGCCGCGATCGACGCGCTCAGCTCCGGCCGCACGCGCTGCACGTCGGGCAGGTCCTCGCGCACGTGCTTCATCGCCACGGCGACCTGGTTCTCGCCGTGGAAGGGGACGTCGCCGGTGAGCATCTCCCACAGCACGATGCCGAGCGAGTAGATGTCCGACTGGCCGTTGACCGCGTGGCCGAGCGCCTGCTCGGGGGAGACATAGTCGGTCGTGCCCAGCACCCGGCCGTCGGCGGTCAGGCCCTCCTCGTCGAGCGAGCGGGCGATGCCGAAGTCCGTGACCTTGGCCATCCCCTCCTCGTCGATCAGCACGTTCTGGGGCTTGATGTCGCGGTGGACGATCCCGCGGTGGTGCGCCGCGCCGAGCGCACGCGTGATCTCGATCGCGTAGGCCAGCGACTCGTCGACGGGCAGCCGGCCGCTGCGGCGGATGCGGTCCTTCAGGGTCTCGCCCTCGACGTACTCGAAGACGATGTAGGGGCGCCCGTCGTCCTCGCCGGCGTCGATCACCCCGACGATGTGCGGATGCGAGAACTGCGCGACCGCGCGGGCCTCGCGGCGGAACCGCTCGAGCTGGTCGGAGTCCGACGCGATCTCGCGGTGCATGAGCTTGACCGCGACGACGCGCTCGAGCGTCTCGTCGAAGGCGCGATAGACCGTCGACATGCCGCCCGACCCGATCTGGGCGTCCAGCCGGTAGCGGCCGCTGAGGCGGGTGCCGACGAGCGGGCTCATGCGTGGGCGTATCGTCCCACGCCCGCCCGTCGTCGTGGTGGGGCTGTCATCGCCGCGCTCCGGCCTACGGCTCGACCGCCCGCCCGGACCACGTCTGCCACTCCGATCCGCCGCCGTCGTCCTCGCCGGGCGCGGCGTCCTGCTCGACGGTGTCCTGGGCATCGGGCTCGGCCGCGGCGGTGTCCGAGCGCCATACGTTGGCGGACTTCTCGGCCGCGCTGGTGGTGCCGGGCGCGGCGCCCTCGGGCTCGGGCGGCGCGACGTCCGCCACCCGCGCCGACGGGTCGGGGGCGGCGTTCTCCGCCAGGTCGGCCTCGGCCTGCTCGAGACCCTCGCCGACACCCTCGCCCGACTCCTCGAGCGCGACGGCTCGGGGCTCGGCCGGCTCGCCGGGCTCGTCGCCCGCGTACACCGGGTCGGGCCCGCCGATGTTCGCCGCCTCGGCGGCGGCGGCCCGCTCCTCGGCGAGCTCGTCGATGGCGCCCGCCGGATCGTGCACCTGCGGGTCGGGGGCCGGGACGGCGGTCGCCGTGTTCTCGGGCGGACCGGCGGCGTCCACGTTGGCGACGGCGGGCGCCGGGGCGGGACCGGGCTCGGCTGCGGCGACCCCGACGGGCGCCTCAGCCGGGCGCGGGTAGGGCTCCGGCTCGCGCGATCCGGAGCCGATCAGGCCCGCGACCTTGTCACGGTTCTTGATCGCCCCCGCGGCCGCGATCGCGAGGCCGCCGAGCGCGAGCGTCCGAGCGGAGAAGAGTCTTGCCATGAGGGTTGTGCGCTCCTTCGGGGGTCCGTGTCCTTCATCGGGACCGTACCCCGTCCAGCATGACCGGAACCCGAGGGCGTGGCCGCGAATCGGTTCGCTCAGGGCAGCTCGTCGGGCGCGGCTTCGGCCGCCGCCCGGTTCTCGGCCTTCACCGCTTCCCAGATCTCCTCGCGGTAGACCGGGATCGACTTCGGCGCCTGGATGCCGATGCGCACCTGGTTGCCCACGATCTCCATCACCTGGATGGAGACGTCCTCGCCGAGCATGATCTTCTCCCCCGGCCGCCTCGTGATGATCAGCACGGGGTCACCATAACCGCTGGTGCGGAAGGTCTCATCGCGCGGCCTGGACGCGAAAAAGATGGGGTGATTACCCCAAATAGGGGATGCGGGCGGCCCGGATCGCGGCCGATGCCCTCCTTGTCCGTCCGAAGTGTCCGCCAGAGCTTCCCGCCCGCAGCGGTCAGCAAGGAGCACAGCCCCCGATGTCCACGTCCGCCACCACGAAGAAGCGCGTCTCGCCCGAGCAGGCCCACGCTCTCTGGCACGAGTACAAGACCACCGGCGACGTCCGCGTCCGCAACCGGCTCGTCATGACCTTCACGCCGCTCGTCAAGTACATCGTCTTCAAGAAGGTGCGCGAGCTGCCCGCTCGTTGCGACGTCGAGGACTTCATCTCGTGCGGCCTCGAGGCGTTGATGACCTCGATCGACCGCTACGACCCGGCCAAGGGCGCCACGCTCGAGCAGTTCGCGTGGACCCGCATCCACGGGGCCGTGCTCGACGAGCTGCGCCGGCAGGACTGGGCGCCGCGCTCGCTGCGCCGCTGGGAGCGCGACATCGCCCGCGCCCGCGACCAGTTCACCGCCAACAACGGCCGCCGGCCGACGCCCGACGAGCTCGCCGCGTCGCTGTCGCTCACGGTCGGCGAGCTGCGCGCGAAGCAGGACGAGATCTCCGTCTCCGACGTCACCTCGCTCAACACGCTGGTGGTCGGCGACGACGAGACGACCGTCGAGCGCATCGACACGATCGCCGAGGGCAACCACCGCCTGGACCCCGAGAACGCGAACGCGATCCGCGAGGCCAAGGACCGCTTCCGCTCCGCGTTCGACACGCTGCGCGAGCGCGAGCGCGAGGTCGCGGTGATGCTGTACGTCAAGAACATGACCCTGCGCGAGATCGGTGACGTCCTCGGCGTCTCCGAGAGCCGGGTCTGCCAGATCCACTCGCAGCTCAAGCGAACGCTCAAGCGCCAGCTCGCCGATCACGCGGCGCTGTTCTCCGCCGTGGGATGACGCCGCCGCTCAAGTTCGGTCCTGCGGTGGACGACTAGACGGGGCATGAGCGTGCGGATCGGGCATCTGAGTCTCGTGACGAACCCGCTCCTGGCGCTCGCACCCGCCCGCCCCGACGCCGTGTCTGTGGTGACGGCGGACGACATCCCCGCGTCTCCCCCGCCCGAGGTCCTCGACGCAGTCGGTCTCGCCGCCCAGCACGCGCAAGCGCTCCGCGCCGCCGATCGCGAGCTGCACTTCGCCACCGATCCCTCCAGCGGCCGGATCGTGGTCGAACTGCGTGACCTCGCCGGCATGGTCGTGCGCACCCTCCCGCCCTCCGGGGCGCTGGACATCATGTCCGGCCACTCGGGGCCGGGATCGCACGGCGGATCACCGGAATCAGGTCCGCTCTCTGACGCCACCGGACGATGTCCGGCCGGAAAACTGTCCGTACATTGACCTCCGGG
>JAXDHL010000252.1:0-8135 GCA_034664525.1 Solirubrobacteraceae bacterium | reverse complement strand
CGGGGTGCGTGCGCCCGCGGCGGACGACGTCGTGGATGGCGATGCCCGCCTGCTCGGCGTAGCGCCGGAAGACGTGCACGACCTGGTCGTAGCGGTACGTGTCGTTGCCCGCCGGGACCGGGGTGTGGGTCGTGAAGATCGTGCGCGAGCGCACCCGCTCGAGCGCCTCCTCGAAGCCGACGCCGTCGCGCTCCATCTCGCGCCGGGCGCCGGCCAGGGCGGCGAACGCAGCGTGCCCCTCGTTCATGTGCACGACGCCGGGGTCGACCCCGACCGCCTCGAGCACCGCGACCCCGCCGAGGCCGAGCAGCGCGTACTGCGCCAGGCGGGTGTCCGGATCGCCGTCGTACAGGCGCGACGTGGTCCAGCGGACCAGCTGGTCGTTCTCGGGCAGCTCGGTATCCAGCAGGAACAGCGGCACGCGGCCGACGTCGACGCGCCAGACCTGGGCGGTCGCGTCGGTGTCGTTGATCGGGACCGTGATCCTCAGCGGCTCGCCGTCGTCGCCGGTGACGAGCGCGGCCGGCAGGCGCTCCGGATCGGTGAGGACCCAGTACTCCTGCTGCCAGCCCGAGTGGTCGATCCGCTGGCGGAAGTAGCCGCGGCGGTACATCAGGCCGATGGCGACCATCGGCAGCGCGCGGTCGGAGGCCTCCTTGAGGATGTCGCCCGCCAGCGCCCCGAGGCCGCCGGAGTAGATCGGCAGCGACTGATGGACCGCGTACTCCGCGCAGAAGAACGCCACCGGGTTCTGCGGGTCGACCGGCCCGGCGGGGTCGCGCGCGAGGTCCTCGGCGACCAGCCGGTCGAGCTCGGCCGCCTTGGCGATCAGCTCCGGGTTCTCGGCCGCGGCGGCGAGCGCCTCGCTCGAGGCCTCCTGCAGCAGCCGGACGGGGTTGCCGCCGACCAGCCGCCAGCGCCGCGGATCGATCGACCGGTACAGGTCCGACCCTCCGGGGAGCCAGGCCCAGCGGTAGTTGTAGGCGAGCCGCGCGAGCGGGGCCAGTTCGTCGGGCAGGCGCCAGGCCAGGGCCTCGGCCGCGCGCTGCAGGTCAGCGTCACCTCTCACCCGCCGCATGTTGGCAGGAGCGATGAGTTCACGCCTGTAACAGGGTCATTCCTCAGGAGGACACCAAGTAGCCCCACGGAGTGACGACACCCGGCAGGACGGGTGGGAGGGTTTCCCGAGATGCAGACCACAGCCCCCATCGACGCACGGATCGACCTGGCCCAGCTGGCCCGGCGCGCCCGCGTGCCCGCCGCCCTGGCGGCCGTCGCGGTGGCCGTGGCGCTCCTCGTCGGCGGCCCCGCGCAGCATCTGCTCGACGCCCTCAGCCGGGCGTTCACGGCCGATCCCCGCTGGGTGCTGGCCGCCGCCGGCTTCGAGGCGCTGTCCTTCGTCGGCTACATCGCCCTGCTCTCGCACGTGGCCGGTCGCGACAACGCGCGCTTCGGCTTCAAGCAGAGCTACCGCACGACGCTCGCCGGCGCGGCCGCGACCCGGCTGCTCCCGACGGCCGGCGCCGGCGGCGCGGCGCTCACGCTGTGGGTGCTGCGGCGCTCCGGCCACGAGGGCCGCGCGAGCGTGCGCACGCTGCTGACCTTCCTCGTCCTGCTGTACGCGGTCTTCCTCGGCGCGATCCTCGTCGCGGGCGGCCTGACCGCCGCCGGCGTCGCCCACACCGGCGCGCTCGCGCTGAGCGCGATCCCGGCCGCGCTGGCCGGCCTGGCGATGGCGATCGCCGTCGGCCTCGCCGTGCGCGCCCCGAGCGGCGAGCATCGCATCGCCCGCGCCGGCGCCCTGCTCGGCGAGGCCGTGCGCGACGCCGCCGCGCTCGTGCGCCGCGGTGACCCGCGCCTGCTCGGCGCGTTCGCCTGGTGGGGCTTCGACATCGCCGTGCTGTGGGCCGTCTTCCACGCGGTCGGCTCCCCGCCGCCGTTCGGCGTGCTGGTGCTCGGCTACTTCATCGGCCAGGTCGCCAACACGATCCCGATCCCCGGCGCCGCCTCCGGTGGTCTCGCCGGCGTCCTGCTCGCGTTCGGCGTCGCGCCGGACCTCGCGCTGGCCGGCGTGCTGGCCTACCGCTCGATCGCGATCTGGCTCCCCGCCCCGTTCGGCGCCCACGCGCTCGCCGGCCTGCGCCGCGACGCCGCGCGCTGGACCGCCGAGGACGCGCCCGCGGCGACCCCCGCGCCGCGGGTCCGCGTCGCCCGGCCGATGGCCGCCGCGCACGCTCCGCAGCCGTTGGCGGCGTAGAGCCCGGCGGCTACACTGGAGAGACCTGTTCGCCGCAGGCACTTTGCGCTGCGCGGCGGCAGGTCGCTCGCGCGCAGCGGCCCCTGACGCGGGCGCCATCCATCTGAACCAGGAGGTTCCATGGCCGTAGAAGAGAAGGTCGAGTTCGAGGGCGAGGTCACCGAGGCCCTGCCCAGCCTGATGTTCCGCGTCAAGCTCGACAACGGGCACGAAGTGCTCGGGCACCTGGCCGGCAAGATGCGCCGGTACCGCATTCGCGTCCTCCCGGGCGACCGGGTCCGGGTCGAGGTCTCGCCGTACGACCTCTCGCGCGGACGCATCACCTACCGCTTCAAGTAAGGCGGTAGTCGCCCCGCATCGCGGGGGGATGCCGCCGCAGGTCACCCGTCCAGGCGCGAGCGGAATGCCGACGCGCCGGTGACCGCGGCGCCGGCCGCGCGCACGCGGTCGGCCAGCGCGCCGTCGGAGGTCACCACGGTCCAGCGCGCCGGTTGCGCGTCCTCCTCGACCAGGCCGGCGATGATCCGGTCGGCCGAGTCAGGCCCCGGCTCGGGCGCCCACACGACCTGGACGGCGCCGGGATCGACGCCGAGGTCGCGCTCGCGGCCGTCGAGCACGACCCACGCCTCCTCGCCGAGCCCGGCGAGCTGCCCGACGAGCCGCGCCATCGCGCCCGTGCGGTCACGCCACCACCCGTCGGGGCGGGAGCCGATGACGTTCATGCCGTCCACGAGCCAGGGCATCGCGCCGACCGAAGGGTACGCTCCCGCACCATGTCCGACGCCCTCCTCGACGATCTCCTCGACTGGTTGCGGATCCCCTCGATCTCGACGGGGGGCGGCAAGGACGAGGATCTCAAGCGGGCCGCCGAGTGGGTGCTCGAGCGTGTCGACGCGGCCGGCGGCGCCGGCCGGCTCGTCACCGGCGACGGCAACCCGATCGCCTACGGGGAGCTGCCCGCGAACGGAAACGGCGCGGATGCCCCGACCGTCCTGATCTACGGCCACTACGACGTCCAGAGCGTGGGGGATCCCGCCGCCTGGCGCATCCCGCCGTTCGAGCCGGAGGTCCGCGACGGCCGCATCTGGGCCCGCGGCGCCTCCGACGACAAGGGCAACTTCTGGCCGCTGCTGGCGTCCGCGCTCGACCTGTCGCGCGCCGGCGACCTGCCGGACAACGTGCGCGTGCTGGTCGAGGGCGAGGAGGAGGCGGGATCCACCCACGTCACGCGGTGGATCCGCGCCGACACCGGCCCGGCCGACGTGGCGCTCGTCTTCGACTCCGGCATGGCCGACCCGCACACGCCGGCGATCACCGTCGGCCTGCGCGGTGTGGTGATGGCCCGCGTGAGCGTGCGCACCGGGCGCCGCGACCTGCACTCCGGCATGTACGGCGGCAGCGTCCTGAACGCGATCCACGTCCTGCACGGCATGCTCGCCACCGTCCTGCCCGGCCCGGGCGGGGTCCTGCGCGACGAGCTGCGCCAGGGCATCGTGCCCGCGGCCCCGACGGAGCTCGACTCCTGGTCGCGGCTGAAGCCGGGCGACGAGGTGATCTCCGAGGTCGGCGGCCTGCCCGTCGGGCCGGACGCCGGCGCGCGCTACTACGAGCGCAACGGCGCCGATGCGTCGCTCGACGTCAACGAGCTCGTGGCGGGCGAACCGCGCACGGTCGTCCCGTCGACCGCCCGCGCGACCGTCTCGATCCGGCTCGCGCCCGGCCAGTCGCCGGAGGTCATCGGCCCCGAGCTCGAGCGGCTGCTGCGCGAGGCCGCGCCCGACGGCGTCGACGTCGGCTTCAGCATCGACCACACCGCCGACCCGGCGCTGTTCGACGTCGACACGCCGCCGATGCGGCTCGCGGCCGAGGCGATCGGGCGCGGCACCCGGATGACGCCGGCGTTCGTGCGCACCGGCGGCTCGATCCCGATCGTGGCCGAGTTCGCCAGGAAGGGCATCACCACGATCGTCGGCGGCTTCGGCCTTCCCGACGACGACATCCACGCGCCGAACGAGAGCTACCGCGTGGAGAGCCTGCGCCTCGGCGAGGCCGCCTCGCGCGAGCTCTACGCCGCCCTCGCGCGGCTGCCGCGCTAGCGCCATGGCGGTCGCGCGCGTCCTCTTCACCCGCGGCGGCTACACCGAGTCCGAGCACGCGCTGCGGTGGGTGGCGACGGACGCCGACGGCGCCATCACGGCCGCCAGCGACGAGGACGCGCACGAGGCCGGGGTGTTCCCGCGCTCGGCGGTCAAGCCGCTGCAGGCGCTGCCGTCGGTGCGGGCGGGCACGCTCGAGCGCTTCGGGCTCGGCAACCGGCACCTGGCGCTGGCCTGCGCCTCGCACGGCGGGACCGAGCAGCACGTGGCCGTCGTCGAGCAGGTGCTCGAGGCGGTCGGCCTGCGCGAGCAGCACCTCGCGTGCGGGCCGCTGGACCCGCGCGACCCGCACGCGGCGATGGCCCGCCGCGCGCGGGGCGAGCTCCCGTCGCGCCTCGTGCACAACTGCTCCGGCAAGCACGCGCTGGCGCTCGCGCGCTGCGTGCAGGAGAGCTGGCCGGTCCCGAACTACACCGACCCCGGCCACCCGGGCCAGCGGGCGATGCACGCATCGGTCAGCGCCGCCGCCGGCCTGGCGCCCTCCGAGGTCCCCTACGGCAGCGACGGCTGCGGGATGCTCGCGTTCCAGCTCCCGCTGGCGGCGCTCGCCCGCGCATTCGGGCGCCTCGCCTCCGGCGGTCTCGGTCCCGGCGGCGAGCGCGTGTCGGAGGCCATGCGCGCCCATCCGACGCTCGTCGCGTTCACCGGCGCGCTGGACACCGAGCTGATGCGCGCCGAGGACGGCCTGGTGGCCAAGATCGGCGCCGAGGGCGTGCTCGGGGTGGGGCTGGAGGACGGGCGCGGGCTGGCGGTCAAGGTGGCCGACGGCGCGATGCGGGCGCTCGATCCGGCCGGCGTGACGCTCGTGCGGGAGGTGCTCGGCCTGGCCTGCCACGGTGACGCGCTCGAGACCCTGGCGCGCCCGGTCGTGGTCAATTCGCGTGGCGAACGGGTCGGCCGGGGTAGAGCTGTTGCATGAGCAAGTTCTTCTCCCTCGGCCGCGAGGGCTCCGCCGAGGACGGGTCGTTCCAGCGACAGGCATCGACGTTCCGCGACACCGACGTCGAGCCTGAGGCCGGCCGCTACCACCTCTACGTCTCGTGGGCCTGCCCCTGGGCGCACCGGACCGTGATCGGGCGCCGGCTGAAAGGTCTCGAAGACGCGATCTCGCTCAGCGCCGTCGATCCCTACCGCGACGAGACCGGCTGGGCATTCACCGGCGGCGAGTTCACCGACCCGGTCAACGGCTTCGGCCGGCTCGGCGAGGCCTACGAGGCCAGCGACCCGGACTATGACGGCCGCTTCAGCGTGCCGGTGCTGTGGGACAAGCTCCAGGCGCGGATCGTCAACAACGAGTCCGGCGACATCCTGCGCCTGCTCGACACCGCGTTCCAGCCGCTCGCCACCACGGACGTCGTGCTCGTCTCCGAGCCGCTGCGCGATGACATCGACGAGCTCAACGAGCGCCTCTACGACCGGGTCAACAACGCGGTCTACAAGGCCGGCTTCTCCACTCGCCAGGAGGTCTACGAGCACGAGGTCGTGACGCTCTTCGACACCCTGGACGAACTCGACGAGCGGCTCGGTACCCGGAGGTTCCTGTTCGGCGACGCGCCGGTGGAGACCGACTGGCGCCTGTTCACGACGCTCGTCCGCTTCGACGCTGTGTACGCAATCCACTTCAAGTGCTCGTTGCAGCGGATCACCGAGTACGAGCACCTGTGGCCGTACCTGCGCGATCTCTACCAGTGGCCGGGGATCGCCGAGACCGTGCGCTTCGATCAGATCCGCACGCACTACTACGGCACGCATCCGATGATCAACCCGAACGGGATCCTGGCGCTCCAGCCGCGCGGGGACTTCCTCGCGCCACACGGACGGGAGGCGATGGCCCTGTAACGCACCTCGCGGAAGGGAGACCAAACAACGCGGCTCGAACCCCGCAACCCCGCTGCCCGTCAGGCGTTGGGGGTCCTGGAAGTAGCGGTGTTTCGGTTTTCCAGGTACGGTGTACAACTCTGTGACGAGGACCTCGAGGCTTGCCCTCGAAATGGTCCAGGTCTTGGCGCACGCGGAGCGTCCCCCTCGTTTGGCTCCGTAGGCGCAGGCCGCGGCTCTTAGCCGCGGATTAGACGGAAACGGCAGGGTTCACGACCGCGTGCACCACGCCGCCGTTTCGGCGCTAGTTGCGCCGACAACGAGTTTGCCGTAAAATTCCTACGTACGAAGTCGGATATCGACTTCGCTCCCCATCAAGAGAAAAGGACTGTATTGGACCGCATCACCCCCCCGACTCCGCTGCTTGAGCCCGACGAGATCCTCATGGAGCCCCTTGAGCAGCTCCTGCGCGAAGCTGGTCGCTTCCGCCTGCTCGAGCCCCACGAGGAAATCGAGCTGGCGAAGCGGATCGAGCGCGGGGATCTCGCGGCGAAGGATCGGCTCATCAACTGCAACCTCCGCCTCGTCGTCTCTGTGGCCCGGAAGTACCAGGGCCAGGGCCTGTCGATGAACGACCTTGTCCAGGAAGGCATGCTCGGCCTCATTCGCGCGGCCGAGAAGTTCGACTGGCGCAAGGGCTTCCGGTTCTCGACGTACGCCACGATCTGGATCCGGCAGGCGCTGCAGCGCGGGCTCGACAACACCGGCCGGACGATCCGGCTCCCGGCGCACGTCGCCCAGCGGGCTCGAAAGGTCGAGCGCGCCGAGCGCGAGCTGGCCGTCAAGCTCGGCGAGGAGCCGACGCTGGACCAGATCGCCGACGAGACCGGCCTGACGATCGAAGAGGTCGACCTGCTGCGTTCGCACGCTCGCACGCTCGCGTCCCTGGACGCCGGCGTCGGCGAGGACGGCGACACGCCGCTCGGCGCCCTGATCCCGATCGAGGGCGAGAGCACGGCCGACGAGGTCGAGCGCACGATGTCCCAGCGCACCGTCCGCGACGCGCTGGACTCGCTGCCGGAGGAGGAGCGCTCGGTGATCCACCTGCGCTTCGGCACCGGCGACGAGGGCGAGCACTCGATCGAGCAGACCGCCCGCCGCCTGGGCGTCCCCGTCCGCGAGGCCCGCGCCGCCGAGGCGCGCGCGCTGGCCAAGCTGTCGGCGATCCCCGGGCTCGAGGCGCTCCGCGCCGCGGCCTAGCCCCGCACGCAGCTCATACGACGTTCACGATGGCCCCGGAGACCCCGGGGCCGTCGTCGTTTAACGCGTCGCCCGCGACCGAGCCATTGGCGGCTCGACGGGGTCCCAGCCCCGCTCAGACGCCAATGGCCCCCGCACGGGGGCGCCGGAGGGCCTCGCCGACCTCGCGCAGTAGGCCCGAACGGCCGCTGCAGCTCCGGGAGCGGGAGGCCGCCACTCGCGACGAGCTCGTAGAAGCGCGCCTCGAGCTCCGATTGCGTGACCTCGACGTTCGGCACCCAGAGGTCGAGCACGCGCCGGACGCGGGCGCGCCGGTGGTCGGTGCGCGGGTGCTCGACCAGCGCCCGGAGCGTCCCCAGGTCGAGCGGATGCCGCCTGAGCGCCTGCCGGATCGCCGCCTTCAGCCCGGCTTGCCCGAGCTCGCCGGCGAGGTCGATGAGGGTCTGCGGAAGCGAGGTGACCGGGATCCGCAGCCGTTTGTCGACGTCCAGTGCCACCGCTCGATGTACCTGGACGCCCCGCGGTCCGGCACGGTGCGTCGCGCCCGGGACCGTCACGTGCGGGCGCTCGTCGCCGCGTTCGAGCACCAGCCACAGCAGCCCCGCGGGCACGCGGCTGACGACGGCGTCGTCCCCGACCGCGAG
>JAXDHL010000251.1:0-3670 GCA_034664525.1 Solirubrobacteraceae bacterium | reverse complement strand
GCATCGCCGCGCGGGAGGACGACCTTCAACGCGGCCTTGAGCGTCGCGTGCTCGGGTGGGGCGATGACCGGCTGCAGCCCGAACTTGCGCGCCTCCGCCAGCCGCCGGTCGGCGTGGCCGACGCTGCGCAGCTCGCCGGTCAGGCCCAGCTCGCCGAAGCAGGCGACCGGCCGGTCGGCCCCCAGGACGACGCCCCTGGCGGCGCTGGCCACCGCGAGCGCCACGGCGAGGTCGGCGCCCGGCTCGTCGACGCGGACGCCGCCGGCGACGTTGACGAACACGTCCGCGCTGCCGACCCCGATCCCGCCGTGGCGGCCGAGCACGGCCAGCACGAGCGCGAGCCGGTTGCGGTCGATCCCGTTCGCGATCCGGCGCGGTGGAACGAGCTCGCTCGGTGACACGAGCGCCTGGACCTCCACGAGCAGCGGTCGCGAGCCCTCCATGGCGGCGAGCACGACCGAGCCGGGTGCGCGCGTGGCCTCGCCGACGAAGCGGCTGGAGGCGTCCTGGACCTCGACCAATCCGGCATCCCGCATCTCGAAGACCCCGAGCTCGTTCGTCGAGCCGAAGCGGTTCTTGAGCGCCCGCAGGCTGCGGTAGAAGCGCTCGCGCTCGCCCTCGAACTGCAGCACGCAGTCCACCAGGTGCTCGAGCACGCGCGGGCCCGCCAGCGCGCCCTCCTTGGTCACGTGGCCGACGAGGATGACCGCGATGCCGCGCCGCTTGGCGGTCCGCGTCACCCGGTCGGCCACCTCGCGGACCTGCCCGACCGACCCGGCGGCGCCGGTCAGCTCAGCCGCGACGAGCGTCTGCACGGAGTCGATCACCACGACGTCGGGCCGCTCGGCCTCGAGCGTGGCGATCACCGTGTCGAGATCGGTCTCCGCCAGCACCGGGACGTCGAGCGCGCCGTCCGGCAGGCGCTCGGCCCGCAGCTTGATCTGGGCGGCGGACTCCTCGCCGGAGACGTACAGGACCCGCCGGCCGGCCTTCGTGAGGTTGCCGAGCGCCATCCCGGTCAGGGTCGACTTGCCGATTCCGGGCGACCCGCCGAGCAGGACGACCGATCCCGGGACGATCCCGCCCCCGAGCACGCGGTCGAGCTCCTTGATGCCCGTGTGCAGGCGCACCGTCGCCTCCGCCCGCACCTCGCGCAGCCGGGTCGCCTTCGCCGGCGCCGCGGCCGGCCCACCACCGCGGCCTCCCCTGGCGCCGGCGGCCGCGCGCGCCGGCGCGGCCTCCTCGACCAGCGTGTTCCAGTCGTTGCAGCCCGGGCAGCGGCCGTGCCACTTCGGCGTCTGGGCGCCGCAGGTGGAGCACGTGAAGATCGTCGCGGGACGGGCCATTCGGTACCGAACCTAGATCCCGGGCCGGACGTTCTCGCCCCCCTCAGCGCGTGGCGTCCAGCGCTCCCAGCACGTCGGCCAGCAGGTCCGCCGGGTCCTCGATGCCGGCCGAGAGGCGCACGACGCCCGGGCCGACCGCATCGGTGCCCCAGCGGGCGCGGCGCTCGGCGGTCGAGTGCACGCCGCCGAACGACGTCGCCTCGGCTACGAGCTCACACGCGCCCAGGAACGCCTCGGCCCGCGCCTGGGTCCCGAGGTCGAACGTGACGAGCGGGCCCGAGATCGGCCCGGGGTGCCAGATCTGCGCGACGTCGTCGCGGGCGCGCAGCGCCTCCGCCAGCGCGCACGCGTTGCCCGACATGCGCTCCAGCCGCAGCCCGAGCGTCGCCAGCGAGCGGTGGACCAGCCAGGCCTCGAACGGCCCCGGAACGGCGCCCGTGCGCGACCGGATGGCCAGCACGCGCTCGTACAGCGCCTCGTCGTCGTCGCGAACCGCGACGCTGCCGAGCAGGACGTCGGAATGGCCGGCGAGCGCCTTCGTGCCCGCGCTGACCGAGACGTCCGCGCCGAGCGCCAGCGGGCGCTGGCCGAGCGGCGTCGCGACCGTGTTGTCGACCGCCAGCAGCGCGCCGGCCGCTCGGGCCGCCTCCGCCACAGCGGCGATGTCGGCCAGCTCGAGCAGCGGGTTGGACGGCGTCTCCACGAACACGAGCGCCGCGCCCGCCGCGGCGGCCGTGATCGCGGCCGTGTCGGTCGGCACCGCGCGCACCTCGACCCCGGGCAGCTCGAGCGCGCGGATCCCCGCGTAGCCGTCGGCGGGGATCACGACCGCCTGGCCGGGCGCGACGCACGCCGCCAGGACCGCGGCGATCGCCGCCATGCCGGAGGCGAAGGAGAGCGCGCGGCCGCCCTCGAGCTCGCCCAGGGCGGCCTCGAGCGCCGTCCAGGTGGGGTTCGCGTAGCGCCCGTAGCCGTACGGCGACGCGTCGGCGTCGCCGGCCAGGTGGTAGGGCGCGGCGAGCACGACCGGCGGCCCGAGCGGGGCGCCCTGCTCGGCGGGCGGCCGTCCGGCGTGGACGGCCCGGGTCGACGGCCCGCGCCGGCTCACAGCGGCTCGGGCAGCAGTGCCCCGGCGGCAACGAGGACCAGCGCGCGCATGCCGCCGGAGCGTACTCCGGCGCGGGCGGTCAGCGCCGGTAGCCGAGCCAGGCCATCGCGCCGTACAGGGCGCCGGCGCCGAGCACGATCAGCGGACCGAAGATGTCGAGCAGGACGTCCTTCATGACCCAACTGTCCCACCCGCGCAGAAAGCGGCGATGTGCATCGGGTCAAGGGACCTTCAACGACGAAGGGCGCCCGTGGGCGCCCCTCGTACGGCATCTGTCGCGGCGCGGCCGCTACTCGGTGTCGGCCTGTGGCACCGCGGGCGTGTCCAGCGCGCCCTCGTCCGGCTTGTCACCGTCGGTCTCGCTGCCGCCCACGGCGACCGGCAGCTTCTTGCGGACGGTCGGCTTGGCGATCTCGAGCAGCACGTCGCGGTCGTCGCCCTCGGGCGCCCGCTTGACCAGCACGGTCCCACCGTCCTCGGGGAACGACTGGTTGAGCACGAAGTCCGCCAGCGGGTCCTCGATGTAGCGCTGGATCGCGCGGCGCAGCGGCCGGGCGCCCATCGCCGGGTCCCAGCCCTTCTCGACCAGGAAGTCCTCCGCGGACTCCTCGAGCTCGAGCTGCAGTTCGCGCTCCGCGAGCGACGCGCGGATCCGCAGCAGCAGCAGGTCGACGATCTGCTTGATCTCGGCCTTGGTGAGCTTGTGGAAGACGATGACCTCGTCGATGCGGTTGAGGAACTCGGGACGGAAGACCTTCTTCAGCTCTCCCATCACCTTGCCCTTCATGTCGTCGTAGGTCATGCCCGCCTCGTCGTCGCCGACGGAGAAGCCGAGCGGGGTGTTCCGCGCGATCTCCGAAGCTCCGACGTTGGAGGTCATGATCACGATGCAGTGCCGGAAGTCGACCGTCCGGCCCTGCGAGTCCGTCAGGCGTCCGTCCTCCAGGATCTGCAGGAGGATGTTGAAGACGTCCGGGTGGGCCTTCTCGATCTCGTCGAGCAGGAGCACCGAGTACGGCTTGCGGCGCACGGCCTCTGTGAGCTGGCCGCCCTCGTCGTACCCGACGTAGCCGGGGGGCGAGCCGACGAGCCGGGACACGGCGTGCTTCTCCATGTACTCCGACATGTCGATCCGGACCATCGCCTCCTCGTCGCCGAAGAGGAACTCGGCCAGCGTGCGGGCGAGCTCGGTCTTGCCGACGCCGGACGGCCCGAG
>JAXDHL010000250.1:0-8309 GCA_034664525.1 Solirubrobacteraceae bacterium | reverse complement strand
GCCCGCCGACGACCTGCTGTCGCGGCTGGCCGGCGAGCACGTCGCCAGCGGGCAGCTGTCGCGGCGCGACGCGGCGCTGATGGCGGTGCTGTTGCTGATCGCCGGCCACGAGACGACGGCCAACATGATCGCGCTCGGCACGCTGGCGCTGCTCGAGCACCCCGACCAGCTCGCCGCCGTGCGCGACAGCGACGACCCGGCGGCGATCGCCGGCGCGGTCGAGGAACTGCTGCGCTACCTGACGATCATTCACTCGGGACGCCGCCGGGTCGCGCTGCAGGACATCGCGATCGCCGGCCAGACGATCCGCGCCGGCGACGGGATCGTCCTGGCCGGCGACGCCGCGAACCGCGACGAGGACGCGTTCCCGGACGCCGACCGGCTCGACGTTGACCGCGACGCGCGCGGGCACCTGGCGTTCGGCTTCGGCGTGCACGCGTGCCTTGGCCAGCCGCTGGCGCGCGTCGAGCTGCAGATCGTCTACGGGACGCTGTACCGACGCCTCCCCGGCCTGCGCCTGCCGGTCCCGCTCGACCAGATCGCGTTCAAGCACGACTCGATCGTCTACGGGGTGTACGAGCTCCCCGTCACGTTCTGAAGGGAGACCGCAATGCGAGTGATCGTCGACCAGACCAAGTGCATCGCCTCCGGCCAGTGCGTGGTGGCCGCCGGCGCCGTGTTCGACCAGCGCGACGACGACGGCATCGTTCTCGTGCTCGACGACAGTCCGCCGCCCGCGCTGCACGACGCCGTCCGCCGCGCCGCCGCGCTCTGCCCCGCGCGGGCCATCAGCGTCGAGCAGCCGCTAGCGACATAACCCGAGCGTGTCGGACGCGCGGTCACGCCTTCCGGACCGCGCTCGCGGGTGGTTTACTCGACTGGGGATGGCTGATCGATTCAGCAGGTCGGACCGCCCGCGGCGGCGCTGGAGCGCCGGCGACGTGCAGGAGGCCCTCGTGATCAGCGGCGAGATCCCGTTGTGGCTGGTGGACGGGGACGACCGGATCGCGTTCGTCAACGACGCGGCCGTCCGCATCTTGGGGTTCGACCGCGACGACGAGCTGCTCGGCCGTCCGAGCCACGACTCGATCCACTACAAGCACCCGGACGGGTCGCCCTATCCGGCGGAGGACTGCCCGATCACGCACGCCACGCTGCGCGGCGAGCCGATCCGGATCGAGCGCGACTGGTGGGTTCGCAAGGACGGCAGCCTGGTCCCGATCTCGATCCACTGCGTCCCGCTGGAGATCGACGGCCGGATGGGGACCGCGATGACGTTCCACGACCTGACCGCGAGCGTGCAGGCCGAGGACGAGCGGCGGCGGCTCGACGTCGAGCGGGCGCGGCTCGCCGAGGTCCATGCGTCGCGGGCCAGGATCGTCGATGCCGCCGACGCGCAGCGCCGCCGGCTGGTCCGCGATCTGCACGACGGCGCTCAGGCGGGTCTCGTGCGCGTCGTGGTGGCGCTCCAGCTCGCCCTCCGGGGTGACGGCGTCCAGGGCGAGGTGCAAACGCTGGTCGACGACGCGCTCAGAAGCGCGCGCTCGGCGATCGACGAGCTGCGCGAGCTGGCGCACGGCATCCATCCCGCGGTGCTGACCCATCGCGGCCTCGGCGCCGCGGTGCGGGCCCTGGCGGACCGGGCGTCCGTGCCCGTCGTGATCGAGATCGCCGACGAGCGCTATCCGAACTCCGTGGAATCGGCCGCGTACTTCGTGGCGTCGGAGTCGCTCACGAACGTCGCCAAGTACGCGCGGGCGTCGACCGCCCGGGTGACGGCGGCGCGCACGGCGAGCCACCTCGTCCTGACGGTCGCCGACGACGGCATCGGCGGGGCCCGAGTCGCGCCCGGCACCGGCCTCGCGGGCCTCGCCGACCGCCTCGCCGCGCTCGACGGCACGCTCACGGTGTCGAGCCGGCCCGGGGAGGGCACGCGCATCCGCGCCGAGATCCCGCTGTCGGCGGAGACGCGGCCGGCGGCCACCGAGGGCGCCCCGCCGCGCCACAGGGTCAGGGGGCTCGCGTAATGCTGGCGCGCAGCAAGCGGTTCCCACTTGCGAAAGCCGACGAGACCGGGCACCTTGCCGCAATGCCGGCATCGGTGCTGATCGTCGACGACGACGCCGAATTCCGCTCACTCGCCGGGCTGCTGCTCCGATCGCGCGGCTACGAGATCGTCGGGGAGAGCGTGGACGCGGTCTCCGCCGTCGACGCGGCCATGGCGCTGCAGCCGACCGCGATCCTGCTCGACGTCAACCTCCCCGACCACGACGGCTTCTGGGTTGCGGAGACGCTCAGCGAGGCCGGAATCAGGTCGCGGATCGTGCTCACCTCGTCGGCGATGACCGATGTGTCATCCGGCACCCTCGAGCGCTGCGGCGCCGTGGCGTTCGTCGCCAAGACCGATCTCGCGACGGTCGACCTAGCCGATCTGCTGCGCTAGCTGTGGCTCGCCCACGAAGACGTCCGTGAAGGCGAACGCGTCGACGTCCACGAGCCCGAGATCGGTCAGCTTGAGGTGCGGGATCACCGGCAGCGCGAGGAAGCTCATCGCCATGAACGGGGCGGGAACCGCGCAGCCGAGCTGCCGGACCGCGGACGTCACGGCGTCGAGCTGATCGGCCACCACCTCCGGCGGCTCGTCGGCCATGAGGCCGGCGATCGGCAGCGCGATCGCTGCTCGCAGCTCACCATCCACGACCACTGCGATCCCCCCGCCCATGCCGGCGACCGCCCGCGCCGCGGTCAAGCCGTCCTCATCGTCGACCGCGACCACGACGAGGTTGTGACAGTCGTTCGCCACGCTCGAGGCCATCGCGCCGCGCCGCAGGCCAAAGCCGCGCACGAACCCCATGCCGACGTTGCCCGTCCCGTGGTGGCGCTCGATGACGCTCAAGCGCAGCATGTCCCGGTCGGGATCGGCGACGGCGACGCCGTCCTCGACGCGCACCTCCTCCACGTGCGCGGTGGTGACGAGCTGGTCCTCGATGATGCCGAGGACGCGGGCGCGGCGCCCGCCCGCAGGCAATCGCAGGTCCGCCGGCCACGCGACATGGAAGGTGTCGGGAAGCGCGGCCGGGGACGCGGCGCTGTCGCCCAGCCGTTGCCCGTCGCGCGCGACGACCCGGCCGCCGGCGACCACGAGCTCGATCGGCAGCTCGCGCAGATCCGACGTCACGAACAGGTCGGCCCGCCGCCCCGGCGCCACCGCCCCGCGGTCGTGCAGCCCGTAGTGCTCCGCGGGATTGTGCGTCGCCATGGTGATCGCGGTGACCGGGTCGAGGCCACCGCGAATGGCAAGCCGCACGAGCGCGTCGATCGACCCGTCGCGCAGCAGCTCGCCAGGGACCCGGTCATCGGTCGCGAACGCGCACCGCCGAGCGGTGTGCTCGTCCACCGCCGGCAGCAGATCGAGCAGGTTCCGGGCGTTGGACGCCTCACGCAGGAACACCGTCATGCCCAGCCGCAGCTTCTCGCGCGCCTCCTCCGCCGTCACCGACTCGTGATCGCTCGAGATCCCGGCGCCGACGTATGCCTGGAGGTCCGGCCCGGTCAATCCCGGCACATGGCCGTCCAGCGGTCGCCCGGCGAATCCGCGCAGCTTGTCCAGCACGTCGACGCTGCCGGCCAGGACGCCCGGGAAGTTCATCATCTCGGCGAGGCCGAGCACCCGCGGGTGCTCCGCGAGCGCGACGAGGTCCTCCGCGCCGAGTGCCGCACCGGAGGTCTCCATCGACGACGTCGGCACGCAGGACGGCGCCATCACGAGGACGGACAGATCCAGGCCCTCGCTGACGTCGAGCATGTAGCGAACGCCCTCGAGCCCGAGGACGTTCGCGATCTCGTGCGGATCGCACACCACGCACGTGACACCGTGCGGCAGCACCGCGTCGGCGAACCGGTGTGGCGGCAGCATCGAGATCTCGATGTGGACGTGCGCGTCGATCAGCCCGGGGCAGACGTACCGGCCGTCGAGATCGATGACCTCCCGCGCCGGCAGCTCCCCGAGCCCGACGATGCGATCACCGCGCAGCGCGACCGAGGTCTCCACGATCTCGTGCGTGAACACGTTCACCACCCGGCCTCCGCGCAGCAGCACGTCAGCTTCGACGGTCCCCCGGGCAGCCCTGATGAGCTCCCCGAGACCATCCACCGCATCCGGACGGAGTCCGCGGATGCTCATCGGAGACCGAGTAAACCACCGCCCGGAAGCCGCGACAAGCGGCGCCGGCTAGTGCCCGAGCTCGGCGAAGCGCGCCTGGACCGCGGCCCGGCGCTCCTGGTCGCCGAGCCGCACCCGGATGCGCAGCAGCGAGACCGAGCCGAGCACCACGGGCATCCCGAGCTGGAAGACGCGGTAGCCGAGCACGGCGGCGGTGGCGACGCTCAGCGGCGTCCCGTAGACGACGAACATCCCGATCAGCCCGCCGTCGGTGCCGCCCACGCCGCCCGGCGTCGGCAGCAGCGCCCCAGCGTGGCCGATCGTGTAGGCGAGGATGAACTCGCCGAGCGGCGGCGCGCCGCCACCGAAGGCCTGAAAGCTCGCGGCCAGCGCCCCGACGTCGAACGCGTAGTAGGCGATCGCCCCGAGGATGAACAGCGGCTGGCCGTTGCGCAGCAGGTGCAGCGAGGTGTTCACGCCGCCGTGCAGGAAGCGCCGCAGCCGCCAGATCTTATGGCGCATCCGCCGCTCGGCCGGGGGCTCGGGCGGCACGCGGGTGTGCGCGAACAGCCAGGCGGTGACGAGCACGGCGAAGCCGAGGCCCGCCGGCAGGAACGTCCCCAGCGGCCCGGCGTCGCCCGGCAGCGCGCCGATCCCGACCAGCAGGCCGGCGATCACCAGCGCGGCGAAGCTCACGGAGCTGGTCACCAGGAACAGCGCGACATGGCGCTCGGCGGCCAGCTCGGGCGGCACACCGGCGCGGCGCATCACGACGGTCCCGAGCGCGGGCCCACCGGCGCCGCCGGCCGGCAGCAGCACGTTCGCGCCCTGCTCGGCGAAGCCCAGGAGAAGCGCCGGGTTCAGCGGCACCGCGGCGTCGAACGCTCCCGACAAGGCGGCCGCGAAGCCGAGCATCGACCCGAGCGAGCACAGGGCGGTGACGCCGATCCACCAGGGGTCGGCGGAGGTCAGCCGTTGACGCACCTCACCCACGCCCGGCAACGTCGCGATGGCGATGAGTGCGATGATCAGCACGACGGCGAACAGGCCGACCCGGCGGACGACCGTGCCGACGTCGACGCCCGTCTCGTCCCGCGGCTCGCCGACCGTCGTGCGGGACGGATCGTCCGTCGTGCCCACGCTCACGCCGCCGCGGTCTCCGAGGCCCGGCGCGCGACCTCGTCGCGCACGAGCGGCGCGACCTTGGTCCCGAACAGCTCGATCGAGCGCAGCACGTCGGCGTGCGCCACGTTCCCGAGGCTCATCTGCATCAGGAAGCGGTCGTGGCCGAAGACCCCATGCTGGAACAGGATCTTCTCGGCGACCTGCTCCGGGCTGCCGACCGCCAGGTGCCCGTGCAGGCCCAGCGACGCGTCGAACTGGCCGCGCGTCATCGGCGGCCAGCCGCGCTCGCGCCCGATCCGGCCCATCATCTGCGCGTAGCCGGGGAAGAACGCGTCGGCGGCGGACTGCGCATCCGGCCCGACGAACCCGTGCGAGTTGATGCCGACCGGCGGCGGCGTCAGATGCCCGCTCTCGCGCGCGACGTTGCGGTGCAGCTCCACCAGCGGTGCGAAGCGCTCGGGCTGGCCGCCGATGATCGCGAGGGCGAGCGGGAGCCCGAGCAGCCCGGCACGCGCGACCGACTGCGGCGTCCCGCCGACGGCGATCCAGACGGGCAGCGGATCCTGCAGCGGGCGCGGGTAGACGCCCTGCTGCTCGAGCGGTGCGCGCAGGTTGCCCGCCCACGTGACCCGCTCCGAGGATCGCAGCGCGAGCAGCAGGTCGAGCTTCTCGGCGAACAGCTCGTCGTAGTCGTCGAGGTCGTAGCCGAACAGCGGGAAGGATTCGATGAACGAGCCGCGCCCGGCCATGATCTCCGCGCGGCCGCCTGACAGCAGGTCGAGCGTCGCGAAGTCCTGGAACACGCGCACGGGATCGTCGGAGGACAGGACGGTGACCGCGCTCGTCAGCCGCACGCGCGCCGTGCGGGCGGCGGCGGCGGCGAGCACGACCGCCGGCGCCGAGACGGCGTAGTCGGGGCGGTGGTGCTCGCCGAGGCCGAAGACGTCGAGCCCGACCTGGTCGGCCAGCTCGATCTCCTCCATGAGCTCGCGCAGCCGCTGCTCCGGCCCGCGGCCCGGGCCGACGTCGGCGAACGTGTAGATCCCGAGCTCCATCGCGATTAAACGATAGCTGAATAGTTGCGCATGCAAGCTCCGCGAGCGGCCGGGTTCGAACCAACTGGGTAGCCTCGGGCGGACACCCGTGAGTACCCCCGAGCCTGAGCTCCATTACGCCCTTGAGGTCCTGCCACCAGGCCGGCTGCCGTTCAAGCGGTGGCGCTACGAGCTGTGGAGCGGGCCGGTGCTGCTCGCCTCGGGCTGGCGGACCTCCGAGCGCCAGGTCGAGCGGGCGTTGCGCACGCACGCCGCCCGCCACGCCCACCGGATGCTCGGCGTGCACCCGTTGCGGCCGGACGCAGCGGCGTTCGGCGGCGGCTTTCGTGCGGGTGCGCCTGCGCGGGTGGAGTGCGGCGGTGCGGTGACATGCCTGCTGGTGCCGCGCGCCCCGCGGGCCGACGCCGCCTGAGTCCGGACGGATACCCTCGCGACATGTTGACCGGAGCCTGCCTCTGTGGCGGCGTGCGCTACGAGGTGACGGAGCCCTTCACCGGCGCCGGCTACTGCCACTGCACCCGCTGCCAGCGCCGCACCGGGACCGCGGCCGCCGCCAACGCGCGCGCGCCGCGCGGGGCCGTCCAGGTCACCGCCGGCGAATCGCTCGTCCGCGTCTGGCACCCGCCCGATCGCGGCTGGGGCAAGGCGTTCTGCTCGGTCTGCGGGTCGGCCCTGTGGAGTCAGGACCCGGACGACCCCGAGGTTCGCGGCGTGCGGCTCGGGACGGTCGACGGCGATCCCGGGGTCCGGCCCGGACACCACCAGTTCACCGACTACGCGGCGGTCTGGGAGCCGATCCCCGACGATGGGTTGCCGCGCTACCCCGAGCAGGCCGGCTGACCCGACGCCGACGGAGCGACCGCATGCGGTCCGGCGACGTACCGGCCCGCCGCGCCGTATGAGACAGTCCGCTCCACATGACAGGCACGGCTCGGGCGCTGCGCACGGCGCTTCTCACGACGGTGACCACGCTCGCGCTCGCGCCCGCCGCGCTCGCGCAGAATCCGCCCCCGACGCCGACCCCCACCCCGCCGCCGGCGGCTCCCACCCCGACGCCCACGCCGGTCCCGCCGGCTCCGGCGCCGGCCGCGGCAAAGCTCCGGATCGGAGTCGCCCCGCCCTATCGCGACCGCACCCGCCGGCTCGCCCTGCGCGGTGACCGGGTGCAGGTCACCGGCACGCTGACGCCCTACGTCGCCGGCCAGTCCGTGGTCGTGCGGGTGCGGGCGGGCAAGAAGACGCTGGTCACGCGCAAGGTCGCCGTCCAGCCGGCGACCGCCGGCCAGGGCGCGTACAGCGTCTGGGTGCGCCTGTGGCGTCCCGGCTCGCTGTCCATCCAGGCCTCCCACGCGCGGACGGCGCAGCAGCGCACCGCACGGTCCTCCGCGCTGCGGATCGTCGTCGCGCGGGCGGCGCTCAACTACGGCTCCAGCGGCTCGCTGACGCGGATCTTCCAGCGCAAGCTGCGCCTGATGCGCTTCGAGGCGCGGCCGACCGGCCGCTACGACGACGCGACGGCGCGCGCGGTGATGGCGTGGCGCAAGCTCAACCACCGGTCACGGATCTACAGCGCGGACGCCGGCGTGGTGCGGGGCGTGCTGGCGAGCCGCGGCGGCTGGAAGGTCCGCCATCCGACGGCCGGCCACCATGTGGAGGCGGACATCTCGCTGCAGGCGCTGGCGCTGATCGACGGCGACCGCGTGCAGCATGTGTACCCGACGTCGTCGGGCAAGCCGTCGACGCCCACGGTGCTCGGCACCTACCGCTTCTACTCGAAGACGCCGGGCACCAACTCCCACGGGATGGTGGACTCCAACTACTTCGTCGGCGGCTACGCGATCCACGGCTATTTCGACGTCCCGGCCTACAACGCCAGCCACGGCTGCCTGCGCGTGCCGATCCCGGACGCCGCCACGATCTACGGCTGGATCCGGCTCGGCGACCGGATCTTCGTCGAGCCCTAGTGT
>JAXDHL010000249.1:0-2503 GCA_034664525.1 Solirubrobacteraceae bacterium | reverse complement strand
CGGCACGGCGTTCCCGCGCGGGCGCCTGCGCGTCCGGCTCGCGATCGGCGCCCAGGCGCTCCAGCAGTGCGGGCCCACGGCGCAGGCGACCGTCGCCGCGACGGTCGGAGCGATCGGTCAGCGCCTGGCCCGTGCCGAGTCCGGCGGCGCCGCCGTCGTCCGCGTGCTGCATCACGTGGCCGGCGACCCCGGGTTCCGCGCCGCCGTCGCCAACGACGACCCGGCCGCCCTGCGGACCGCGATCATCCGCTTCTTCCGCACCCGCTCGCTGCACGTCGTGCGGATCCGGGCGACGACCGCCGACGGCCGGCTGGTCGGCGACGTCGGCGGGCCCTACGTCCTCTCCCCCGCCACCACGACCGTTCGCGACGCCCACGACCGCCTCCTGGGGCAGGTGACGCTCTCGGTCCAGGACGACACGGGGTTCATCAAGCTCATGCACCGCTTCACCGGCGCGGCCGTGATCCTGCAGACGCCGGCGGGCACGGTCCCGGGCAGCTCGCTGCGGCCGGCGCCGCCCGCGATCCCCACCCGCGGCACGCTCACGGCGCGCGGCCGGCTCTACGACACCTACACCTTCGCGGCGCGCGCCTTCCCTGACGGTCCGCTGTCGGTGGCGCTGCTGCTGCCGCGGGCCTGACGGGTCAGCTCGTCACGCCCGCGCCCAGCCCGTCGGCGCGGATGCGCTGCGCCATGTCGCTGGACTCGGCGCGGTAGACGCTGCCGTCCTCGAGCTCGAGGACCGGCAGCAGCTTCTGGCCGCTGAGTTCGACGACCTCCGGGCGCTTGCCCTTGCCGAAGCCGTGCTTGACGACCTCGTAGTCGACGCCCTGCTCGTCGAGGGCGCGCTGGACCTTCCAGCACGCATCCAGATCGACGTGCAGGCACGTCCACGAGCAGCGGTGCAGCTTGACCTTGGCCATGGCGCCGACCCTACCCGGATGCGCCGCGGGCGGTCGCGGCTACCCTTCGCGCCATGCTCCACGACCAGCTGCCCTGGTATGTCGCCGGCCCGCTGCTGGGCCTCTGCGTCGTCGCCTGCCGCGCGCTGTTCAACGGCCGCCTCGGCGTCACCGGCGGGTTCTCCGAGCTCGTCGGGCAGGTCAGCCGGGGCCGCCTGCGCTTCGACTGGCGCGGCTGGCTGGCGATCGGGATCGCGCTCGGCGGGACGCTCTTCGCCCTCCTCGCCGGCGGCCCGTCCTTCCACGGCTACGGCTGGATGACCGACACGTTCCACGGCGCCGGCCGCGCGGCGATCCCGGTGCTCCTCGTCGCCGCCGGGGTGCTGATCGGCTTCGGCGCCAAGACCGCCGGCGGCTGCACGTCGGGCAACGGCCTGACGGCCACGTCGCTGCGCTCGCCCGCGGGCCTCGTGGCGACCGCCACCTTCTTCGCCACCGCGATCGTCGTCAGCTTCGTGATCGAGGCGGTGATCTGACCGTGCGCGCACCGCTGGCGGGGGCCGCCGTCGGCGTCGTGTTCGGCTTCGTGCTGTGCTGGAGCGGGATGGCGGACCCCGGCGTCATCCGTCACGCGCTGCTGTTCGAGCAGTCCTACCTGTTCCTGATGTTCGCGGCGGCGGTCGCGACCGCCTCGGCGGGGACCGCGCTGCTGCGCCGCCGCGACCGCCGCGCGGTCCTCACCGGCGCGCCGCTGACCTACGCCCGCGAGGCGCCGCACCGCCGCCATGTCGTCGGCAGCGTCCTGTTCGGCATCGGCTGGGGCGTGACCGACGTGTGCCCGGGCCCGGTGGCGGCCCAGATCGGTCAGGGCATCCCGTGGGCGGTCTTCACGCTCGCCGGCGTCCTGGGCGGCGTGTGGCTGTTCCTGCGCCGCGGCCAGGCCGAGACCGAGCCGCCCGCCGACGCGGTCCGGGCGCCCGGCGCGGCGCACGTGGCCGTCGGCGCCCAGCCGGTGCGCTGACCGGACGCCGCCGGCCGCGCGCTCAGCGCAGGCGATAGACCGGCGGGCGCCGCCACACGGTCCCGACGTCGTCCAGGAAGGCGTCGAGGTGCGGGCGGCCCGGGTCGGCGAGCAGGACCTCGCGGCCGAGCCGTGGCAGGAGCTCGGCGAGGAGGCCGACGTTGCGGCGCTCGTAGAGGACGTCGGCGGCGAGCACGAGGTCGAACGGCCCGTCGGCCAGCAGGTCGCCGGGCGCGGTCCAGTCCACGCACGCCGTCTGCAGCGTCGCGCCGTTGCGCTCGGCGTTGCGCTCCAGCAGGTCCAGCGCGGCCGGCGACCAGTCCGTGGCCAGCACGCGGGCGCCCGCCAGGGCGGCGGCGATACTCGGCAGCCCCAGGCCGCAACCGAGCTCCAGCACGCGCGCTCCGCGCAGCGCCCGGACGCCGACCGTCTGCGCAAGCGCCACCCCGCTCGGCCACAGCTGCGCCCAGTACGGCAGGAACTCGTCCTCCTCGAAGGCCACCTCGTCGACGAGCGACTCGACGTCCCGCGGCCGCAGGACCGCCAGATCGCGGCGACCGACCATGACCACTTCCTCGAC
>JAXDHL010000248.1:0-13530 GCA_034664525.1 Solirubrobacteraceae bacterium | reverse complement strand
CCCGCAGGACGAGCGCCCGCTCGGGCACCAAGAGCGCGACGTCGAACCAGCGGCCGGCGTCGGGAGCCGACGCGATGCGGTCGCCCTGTCGCAGGTTCTGCCATTGCGTGTGGATGTGGCCGGCGCTTGGGCGTCCGCCGTTGTCGAGGCGGTCGAAGCTGTAGAAGCCGGCGCGGTCACAGCCCATCTGTACCAGCCACGGCCAGACCCGCTCCGGCGGCGCCGCGATGGTGGTCGCCATCGCGCCGTACCGGCGGCCGCGGGGGATGAGGTCATCGCCGGGGTAGGTCGCCGTCCGCTCCTCGTTGCTCGTCCCGAGCCACCGGGCGCGGGGACGCACGACCGATGCGTACACGGCGAGGGCGCCCGCCGCGGCGGCGGCCACCCGCTTCCAGGCTGCGGTGAAAGCCATGCCCGCAGTCTCACGGGTCGCGAAGCCGCTCGCATCCGCGCAGGCGTATGCGCGCATGCGCCGGCCCCCGCGGCCGGGCCGGGGTTGCGCCACCGCCGGCCGCCGCGATGTGATGGCAGCCGGCCGGCAGCGCCCTAGGCATAGTGCGCCACCCATGCGGGCGAGGCACCTCAGGCTGCTTCTTCCGGGGAGGGAGCAGCAGTCTCGACCTGCGCTCCCGCTGCTCGTCCCTTGCGGGCGTCTGAAGCTCGACGAGCGAGACGCTCGCATCCAGGCGGAAGCGATGGTGGCCCATCGCGTCAGGAGGCCGGCCGTCGTCGCCGCCTGGCATGGACAGGCAGACGTCCTCCGTAACCGACTATGACCTATCAGCTGAACGACGCGAGGTCCGGCGGGGCGACATCGTGTCGGACGTCGGCGGCGAAGTCGACCGGGTCGTTGTCGGTGACGACGACGACCGGCCGGCCGCCGCTCCACCCCGGCCGGTTGGTCAGCTCGCCGGAGACCGTGCGCAGCAGCGAGCGGGGCGCGCCGTTGCGCGGGCGGCCGTGCCCGTCCAGCGCGCTCAGCGCGTCAAGCGCCGGTTCGCCGAACTGCACGTCGAGGTCGGTGTAGGCGTCGAGGTCCCATGCGCCGCGGCCGAACCGGACGGCGACGGTTGGCAGGCACTGGTCGGACCAGGTGCCGTCGCGCTGGTGGCGCAGCACCACGAACAGCCGCTTCGGGTCATCGGCCGCGGCCCGCTCGAGCGCGCCGGCGATGTCGGATCCCAGCGCCTGCTCGGCGGCTTCTCGTAGCTTTCGGTGCGGGCCGCGGCGACGCCACAGCACACCGTCGAGTTCGAGCACGGCGTCCGGCGAATCGTGGCTGCCGTCGCCCCACTGCACCGAGTAGCGGAACACCTCGCCAGCCGTGCCGCCGACCCACCGGGCTGCCAGAACCTCCCGGGGGCGGCCGAGGTCGTCATAGCTGATCTCCCGGCGGTCCATGACGTCGTCGACCAGGTCGGCTGACGCCACGACGCGCCCGTCGCGGCGCCGCTCGACGAACGAGCCCACCGGCCGCCACCCATCGCCGTCGCGGTCGAACGTCACCCCCCGCGTGTCGGCGTCGGCGGGCCGGATCAGCGTCTCGGACAGCAGCGACCCCGACGCCGCGTATGTGCGGGCGCGCACCACACGTTCCTGAGCGTCCACGTCGTACACCGACACGTCGGTCAGCTGCTTCGGAGCCTTGTCGAGCAGCGCCGGCGCCGCGGCGAACGCGTCCTCCATGTCGATCAGGCGCGTCCGGTACACCGGACGCCCAGCGGGCGCATACAGCTGACGGACCGTCGCCTGCCGCGCGCGGCGCAGGTCGCGTTCGGCGGGCCAATGGAACGCTTCGGTCAGCGCCTCCAGATCATGCTGGGCAGCCCGCTGATCCACGCGGCGGCGATTATGCCAGGGGTACGGCCGCGAGCAGCCCAAGCGGAAGTACACGGCGCCGGGCAGGACCGGATCGAATACGGCTACCGCGCCGACGGGCGCGTGCTGGTATCTGCCCTCGACGACGCCCGCGAGATCCTCAGCGGGCGCCCCAAAGGGGTCTGAAAGCGGACTGGGCCACAAAAAGGCCCCCGACCTCGGCTGGACGCCGGTGACGGGGGCCGGAAGCGGCTGATGGGACTCGAACCCACGACCTTCTGCATGGCAAGCAGACGCTCTAGCCAACTGAGCTACAGCCGCACGCGGAGCGGCAGTATAGCCGCGAGCCCGCCCCCCTTGAAGAAACGGGCTCGCGGCTATGGCGGGCTAGGGCGCCCGGTACGCGTGCGTGGTCGGGCCGGTGTACGTCGTCCCATCCGGAGCGGTCCAGACCATCCGGTAGACCCGCGTTGACCCGTACGAGGTGGTGGCCTTGAAGTAGCCACGCGGGTCGGTGGTCAGGGTCGCGAGCGCGGTCCAGGACTTGTGCTTGCTGTCGCGGTACTGGATCGCGACCGAGGTCGTCCCGCCGGCCGGGCGGACGAGGCCCCACAGCACGACCTTGCTCGCGGTCGTCCGATCGGCGACGAGCGGCAGCCGGAAGCCCTTGTAGGACAGCTTCTCCTTGCCGCTCGAGTACCGCAGGCCGGACTCGAAGCCCGAGTAGCGGATGATCGCCGATCCCTTGAGCGGCCGGTCGTCGCGCATCAGGTACTGCGAGATCGCCTGCACGCGCGGGTTGCGGTACGCGATCCGCTCGGAGATCGAGCGGTACTCGGCCTGCTTGGTCAGGCTCACGCCGACGAACGGGTCGGGCGTGGACTGGATCCCGAATTCGGTCAGGTAGACGCCGAGCCGCTTGTGGTGCGAGTAGCGGTCGAGCGCGCGGGTGAGCCGTGAGAGCACGCCGATCGTCACGTCGTCGTGCGACGACGGCTTGAAGAACGGGCCCGCCTTGGTCGTGTACGGGTGGTGGGCCCAGCCGGACACCTTGAGCGACTTGCCGCGGAAGAACGAGCGCACGAAGGGGATCGGCGCCACGACGTTCGGGGTGCCGCGCGGCGCCGTCTCGCCGGCCAGCACGCGGTCCGTGCCGTTGCCCGACGCGCCCAGCCCCTGCAGCGCGGCCTGGTAGAGCGAGCGGTAGATCAGCGGGGAGTACGGCTGCCCGTTCACGAACTGCGGCGTGAGGAACTGCGGGTGGTTCGGCTCGTTCCAGATCGACCAGGTGGAGACCTGCGCGCCGTAGCGCTTGCCGACCGCCTCGACGAAGCGCTCGAAGCTCGATCGCGACGGCTTGTAGGTGTGACCGGTGCGCTCGGCGGTCGCCCAGCGCGGCACGGGGCCCGTGATCGTGAGCATCACGTTGATCCCGCGGTCGCTGGCCTCCTTGAGGATCGCGTCGTAGCGCGAGAAGTCGTAGCCGGCGGAGTTCGGGTCGCGTTCGACGAGCGACTTCGGCCGGTGCTTGTAGTTGCGGCTGCGGACGACCGAGTTCCAGTACAGGAGCACGCGGATGTTCTTCGAGCCCAGGGCCTGGATCTCATTGAGCGTCGACTGGCGCAGCGCGTCGCTGCCGGACGCCATCTCCCGCGGGGCTTCGAAGATCATGTACTGGCTGGAGCTCGCGAGCGCGGTGGCAGGGGCGATGAGCGCCATCGCCGCACCGACCGTCGCGAGCACCGGGATTCTCAATCTCGGCATCTCGTCCTTTCGTCCGCCGCGGGGACCCGCGGCGGCGCCGGCGAACTGTTCAATCGGGGAAGGGGAGCTGCGCGCCGGCGCTTCGCATGTCCTCTAATAACCGCGCAAAGCGCGATTGGTTGCGGTTCAGGTGCCGCAGCGCTGCCGGGCACGCCGGTCTCATCTCTCTCTCATCTGCGTTAGGAAAGGGTTCGGGCAATCGCTGCGGGGCCAGGGGGGCACCGCGGCCATCCCAAATCGGAGGTCCCATTGACGAAGCGATCGTCGGCGGCGCTGGTCTGCGCCGTCGCAGCTTCACTCGCGCTCGCGCCCGCATCACAGGCGCGCTCGCACGCCGCGTTGCGGCCACTCGCGATCCAGGCACCGGACACGCCCGCCGCGGCGGGTGACTTCGGCAACGCGTGCACCACGCCGGACCCGGTCCACACCTACGCGGCGTACCACTGCTACGGCGCGCCGGACATCGTCGGCCACTACGGCATCGGCCAGGCCCAGACCGACGCCAACTACGGCGCCGGGCAGACGATCGTGCTGGTCGACGCCTACGGCACCCCGACCGGGGCGGCCGATCTCGAGAAGTTCCACCAGACCTACTACCCGGGCGACGAGTTCAAGCCCAACTTCGACCAGGTCTACCCGCAGGGCAAGCCGGACTACAACAACACCGGCAAGGGCAACGGCCAGTCCGGCCCGTCGGCGGCCGAGGGCTGGGCCGGCGAGGCGACGCTCGACATCGAGTGGGCCTACGCCATGGCCCCGAAGGCGCACATCGTGCTGCTCGCCGTCCCGCCCGCCGAGACCGAGGGCGTTCAGGGGTTCCCGAACCTCTTCAAGGCGATGAGCGACGCGGTCGACAAGTACCCGGCGGGCACGATCTTCTCGCAGTCCTTCGGGGTGACCGAGGAGACGTTCGGCGGCGCCGCCCAGACCCAGACCGCCCGGTTCGACGCCGTCTACCAGAAGGGCAACCGGAAGGGCGACACGTTCCTCGCCTCCTCCGGTGACGACGGCTCGTTCGGCGTCTCCAAGCAGCACCGCGACACCGGCTCCTACAGCCACCCGACCGTCGGCTGGCCGGCGTCGTCGCCGTACGTGACGGCCGTCGGCGGCACCCAGCTGCAGGACGGCTGGACATGGAACCCGGTCTCCGACACGCCGTTCGCGGCGGACGGGTCCTACAACGAGCCCTACTGGCAGTGGAATCCCGGCGGCGACCAGGACGTGGTCTGGAACGAGTCGTGGGCCGGCATCGCCACCGGCGGCGGCCAGAGCCTGATCTACGGCCGCCCGGCGTTCCAGAGCGGCGTCGCCGGCGTGACCGGGAACCATCGCGGCGTCCCGGACGTGGCGTGGAACGCGGCCGTCAACGGCGGCGTGCTCACGTATCAGTCGTTCTTCCCGAACAATGAGCGCGTCGGCTGGCACGTCTACGGCGGTACCTCGGCGTCCTCGCCGCAGTTCGGCGGCCTGCTGGCGCTCGTCAACGCGGAGCGCAAGACCGCCGGCAAGCAGCCGGTCGGGTACTTGAACCCGACGCTCTACGGCCTGAGCTCGTCGGCGTTCACCGACGTCGTCCCGGTGACGGAGGGCACGGCGGCCTCGGGCCATCTGGTCAACAACCGGATCTGGGACACCCAGGCCGACGGGTCGGTGACCCCCGACGCGGTGCCGGGCTTCGACACCACGTCGGGCTACGACCTCACGACGGGCTTCGGCACGCCGAACGGGCAGTCGTTCGTCGCGGCGCTCACCGCGACCCCGTAGGAGGTGACGCGGCCGCCGCGACGTGATAGGGATGCGCCATGTGCGATCTCTGTCGCGTTCGCGGCGGCGGCGGTCCGGCGGCCGCCCACGCGGACCATCGCGCCGGCACCCCGCCGGCGGCGCATCCGGTGCTCGCGCTGCAGCGCGCGGCGGGCAACCGCGCCGTCGCCCAGGTGCTCGCCCGCGACCCGGTCCGCCGGCCGAGCTGGTTCATGCCCGAGTCGCCGACGGTCAACATCGCCGCGCTGAACATGCAGCAGGCGTTCGCGAGCGAGATCCGGCGCCTCACCCGTGCCGAGAAGGAGCTCGCGCAGGGGGTGTTCGGCGACAGCGTCGACCTCGAGCGCGTGCGCGTGGCGGTGACGTCGGTGCTGTCGGCCCCGACGACGCTCGGCAACACGATCCGCTCGCACGACCGCGACGTCGAGCGCGGCACGCTGATCCACGAGCTCACCCACGTCTGGCAGTACCAGACCTCCGGGCTGCGCTACATCTCGTGCGCGCTCGCGGGCCAAGTGCAGGGCACCGTCGCGCACGGCGATCGCAACTGGACCTACGAGTACGACCCCACGCGCACGGGGACGACGTTCGCCGACTACGGGCCCGAGCAGCAGGCCTCGATCGTCGAGAACGCCTATCGGGAGGGCAAGCTCGAGGACCCGGCCTTCTACGGGCCGATGGTCGCGACCGTCCGGCGGGCGCGCCCGCGGCCGGACGACCCGGGCTTCGACATGTCCGAGGCGGCGGGCCTGGCCGGGCCGCGCCGGCTCGACCCGACCGGACCGCTGGCGCCCGACCCGCGCTCGGAGGAGATGGGCGGCACCACGCCGCAATTGCAGTGGCGCTTCTAGTCCGTCGACGGACCGCATGAGCTCCACCCCGAAGACCAAGGTGGAGCAGCGCTAACGCGTGGGGATGGCCGGCGGCGCGCCGGGCGTGGACCGCTCGATCGCCGGCCATCCCGTGTCGTGCTCGCGCTCGGCCCGCTCGGCGGCGGCACCGCCGCGGATGCCGAACAGGCGCTTCGCGATCAGCAGGTAGACGACGACCGCGACGTTCAGGACGAACGTCAGCAGCTTCAGCGGCGACAGCTTGTGCGCGAGCTCGTAGATCTCCAGCGGCAGCAGGCCGGCGGTGGCGATCAGCGTCAGGTATTCGGCCCAGCGTTGCTGCAGCCACAGGCCGATCGCCTCCAGGCCCTCGAGCGCCGCATACGCGCTGACCACGATCCCGATCTTGGTCAGCGTGCCCTGGCGGACCGAGAACAGGTGGCGCAGCTCATCCAGCAGTCCGTGGCGGTTGCCGTGCACCGGGCCGCCGAGGCCGCCCTGCAGGTCGGCGAGCACCTGGTACGCGGGGCCGCGGAGCGCCGCCTGGTTCGCGGCGAAGACGAAGATCGCGATCGCGATCGCCGACAGCACGAGGAAGTGGAATGCGCGGTCGATGGCGATCAGCCGCAGGACGATCTTGTCCCGCAACGGCTTGCCGCGCAGCGGCAACTCGATCTCGTCGCGCTCCGGGGGGTGCTCGCGCGTCGGGTGCTCCGGGGCCGGTAGCGGCAGCCACGAATCGCAGCGCAGGCAGCGGACCCAGCGCATGCCGTCGCCGGCGTCGCGCACGACAGCCGCATCCTGGTCGCGCAGGTTCTCGGCATCGGTGCCGATCAACTCGTGCCCACGCAGGCCGCAGACGAGCAGCTCGTAGTGGAACGTCGGCATGTAGCGCCGCGGGCGCGCCGTGCCAGGGAGCGGGCGGTCGCCGGTCACGATCAGGATGTTCCCGCAACCGGCGGCCACGCATGCACGTCTCCGCGCCGTGCGCGGAGACGTTCATGGCCGGCGAAGTCAGCTGCGGCGCATGAGCCGAGCCATGCGGCTCGCCCGCCGGCGAACGATCCGGCCGACGATCGCGTCGCCGCGGCGACGCAGGTCACGCGGGATCGACACGCCTTGCCGGGCAGCGACCACGCCACCGACCACCGACAGGGACAACACTGCGGCGACCACCCTGCGGGCGCGCGAGCGCATCGGCCGGTAGCGGCTGCCGCTGTCGGTGATCTCGATCCAGCCGCACGGGGTCGCCATGACGCCGCCGCCACCGCCGGTGCCCTCTTCGCCCGTGCCGCCGCCGAAGCCGTAGCGGGCGCGGGCGACCGGGATCACCGTGATGCCGGAACGCTCGACCGGCGCGGCGAACACTGTCGACGCGTGGGCGGTCTGGCCGAGGCGTTCGGCCATCTGGCCGAACATGCCGCTGTCGGACGCCGCCATGGCCTTGCGGGCCGCCTTGGCGGTCGCCGGGTCCTTGAGCATGGCGGCAACGGCTTCGTCAGCGGTCGCTTCGGACATTCCCTCGGGCGTGAAACGGGGCATGGAGTCTCCTCGTGGTCGGGGCGCCTCTCGCGCCTCCATCGAACCGGCTCCCGACTCTGCGGGCATCCGTGCTTTCCCGCATCGGCTCGGCCACGGTGTCCTCGGAGACGATACCCGGGTTCGGCGACGCGTCGGCCGGGTAGTCGAGCAGCAGGGCGCGCAGGTCTCCCCAGGTTCGCGCGCTCCCCGCGCATCGCCCCCGGAAGGTCCTCGATCTCTGCTGTCCGCAGAGCAAGCGCTGGCTGGCCGGTTCAAGAGAACGTCCCAGGAGGACTTCACATGAGCACGTCCGTTTCCTCGGGAGTCGCCGACCGCGACTCCCGCCGCGCCGCCGACCCCACGCTGTCGGAGCGTCGTACCACCGAGACCAAGGCGGCCTTCAAGACCACCGAGTTCATGGCCTACGTTGCCGTGCTCGCCGGCATCATGATCGCCGGCCTGATCGTCGACGACGGCGCCGGCGCCTTCGGCGCCGAGAAGGTCTGGTTGTTCGCAACGATCCTGACCGTCGGCTACATGGTCAGCCGCGGACTCGCCAAGGCCGGCAGCCGCGATCCCTACACGCACAGCCGCGGCGACGGCTGAGGCCGCGAGCCGCAGCTGCCGTCCCCCGATGGCCCGCAACCCTGCGGGCCATCGGGTCCCGCACCCCTCCCTGATCGGATCCACATGAACACTGAACGCCAGAAGATCGTGCAGTACCTCAACGAGGCCCATGCGTCCGAGCTCGCGCTCGTCCGCGTGCTGCAGTCGCAGATCGCCGTGACCCCGGCCGGCAGCTACCGGACCGGCCTCGAGAAGCACCTCGGCGAGACGCACAAGCACGCCGAGCGCGTCGCCAAGCGCCTGGAGGCGCTCGGCCATGGCTCCAACCCGCTGATGATCGTCTTCGACCTTGCCGAGACCGTCGCCGGGCAGGCGATCGCCTTCGGCAAGCTGCCGTTCGACTTGCTGCGCGGCTCGGGCGGCGAGGAAAAGGTGCTCAAGAACGCCAAGGACGCCTGCGCAACGGAGGCGCTGGAGATCGCCACGTACACGGCGATCGAGCGGCTCGCCCGTGCGGTCGGCGACGACGAGACCGCCGAGCTGGCGGCCTCGATTCGCGCCGACGAGCAGCGGATGCTCGAACGCGTCCTGCGCGAGATCCCGAAGTTGACCGACGCGGTCGTGACGGCCGACGTCAAGGGCGAGCCGTCCTACGACGTCGCCGCCACGGGCGCCGGTGAGGCCGTCCGCGAAGCCCGCGAGGCGACGGCGCGCGCCGCGCGCAAGACCAGCCGCGCGACCAAGACGACCGCGCGCACCGCGCGCAAGGTCCCCGGCGTCGCACAGGCCGAGGGCCAGGTCAAGGGCGTCGTCGGCGCTGAGGACGATCTCGCCATCCCGCGCTATGACTCGCTGACGGCCGACGAGGTCGCCGGCAAGCTGAGGGACCTCTCGCAGATCGACCTGGCCAAGATCGACGCCTACGAGCGCAGGAACCAGAACCGCTCGACGGTCCTGGAGCGCATCGAGTCGCTGCGCGGTGACGAGCCGTGGGCCGGCTACGACGAGCTCGACGCCGCAGAGGTGCAGGCCGCGCTGGCCGAGGGCGACCCCGAGCGCATCAAGCGGGTCCGCGCCTACGAGCCCGCCCACAAGAACCGCGCCGGCGTCCTGAGCGCCGCCGAACGCCAACGCGTCAACGCCTGACCGACAGAGCGCGCCGGGTTTTCGAGCCCGGATTGAGGACCGAAGGCCCAGCACTGCGCTGGGCCTTCGTTCTTCGCTGGGCCTCGCGCCCGCGAGGATTCAGCGGACCTCTACTAGATGCCCCGGCGCCCGCGACGGCTGTATCCGAAGCCGCCGAACAGGATGAGCAGCACGAGCACGATGAGGAGGATGGTGAGCATGAGTCGAGAGCCGGCCCTTCAGGTTGGTTAACCCGGTACCTACCCGGACCGGGCGGCCGATAGCCCGAGAGGCGCGGACCGGAATCGAACCGGTGTGCACGGCTTTGCAGGCCGCTGCGTAGCCACTCCGCCACCGCGCCGTGAGTGCCAGCCGGGAATCCTAGTCGCGGCTCTCGATTGATCGCCCGATCGCATCCCCGGACGCGGCCGGCTTCAGCTGACCGCCGCGCGTGCCCGCTGCACGCCCGTCGTCCCGGCCGCCAGCCGCTCCGCCGGCTCGGGCAGCAGCTGCCCGGTCGTGGGGTCGAGGTAGTCGCGCCATGAGCGGCGCGGGGTCCAGCCGAGCTTCTCGCGCGCGTGCGCGATGGAGGAGCCCGACGCGTCCGGGCGGTCGAGGTCGCCGAGCGGCGGCGCGTCGTCGCCGAAGCCCTCGGCCACGAGCTCGGCGAGCGGTCGCCCGAGCGCGTTGTCGGCGGCGGCGATCAGGAAGACGTCGTGCGAATCGAGGTCGGACTCGACCGCGAGCCGGATCGCCTCCGCCAGGTCGTAGGCGTCGATGTAGGCCCAGCCGGAGGGGCTCGGGCCGTTCACGCCGTCGCGCAGGCCTTGGCCGACGTTGCGCTCGTAATTGCCCTCCCACTGCACCCACGATGGTCGGATCGTGGTGCAGCGCAGGGCCGAGCGGCGCATCGCCGCGTCGCACAGCTGCTCGGAGAAGAGCTTGGCGAGCGCGTACGGATCCTGGGGGCGGGGCTCGTGGGTCTCGTCGATCGGGAACGCGTCGGCACGGTCCGGGCGCTCGTTGAAGAAGAAGCCCGGCACGGTCTCGCTGGAGATGTTCACGAACCGCCGCACGCCGAACCGGACCGCTGCCTCGAGCGTGTTGAAGACGCCCATCAGGTTGTTCTGGAACGTGCGGTGCGGCGGCGTCGCGATCGGGGCCGGCAGGGCGGCCGCGTGGACGACCGCGTCCATGCCGCGAACGGTCGCGAAGGCGTCGCCCGCGTCGGCCAGATCGGCCTGGAAGTACGAGATGCCAGGGACCGGGTCGACCTCGAACACCGGCGGTCGCCGGTCGCAGGCCACGACCTCGTGGCCGGCGTCGTGCAGGACGGTCACGGTGGCGGCGCCGACTTTGCCGAGGGCGCCGGTGACGAGGATGCGCATCCGTGCAGTGTGCCCAGTGCGGGCGCTGCTAGCCTTTCGCGCCCCGGGGGCGGTTAGCTCAGCTGGGAGAGCGCCTGCTCGACAAGCAGGAGGTCACTGGTTCGAGCCCAGTACCGCCCACTTCTGAAAGCCCCGCAAATGCGGGGTTTTCGACCTTCTGGAGCCGGTCGCGATTGGCAGTTTCGGTGCCCGAGGTCAAGTAGAGGTCAAGCGCTTTGCGAAGCGTACTGGCAGCTGGCTCGGACATTTTGGGGATGGGCGGCGGATGCTCCTTCGTATGGTGGCTGTTGCACAAGAGGTTGGCCACGATGCCCCTATTGCCTCGATGCGCAAGCGGCTGACAGACAGCCGTGCACGGATCGCCGACGGGCTACTTGACCGCCTCGCTAGTCGAAGGCGGCGCCTCCGGGATCTCCACGGGCTCACCGAGCCCGGAGAGTTCGACTCCGTTCCAGATGCGGTGGACCGCTAGCCGCCCGGCCAACCGGCCACCAGGCCAGTCGGCGTGCTCGATGCGCTCGACGCAGCCTGATGCGGCGAGCCAGACATTGGCCGGCACCCCCGTCTGCCTCGCACGCACGCCTCGCGACGCCAGCCACGCAGAGCGTCGAGGGCCCCGATCCAGCCGATGGCCAAGAGCACGCGCCGCCTCGCGCAAGTCGAGCGTTACCCGATGCCCGCCGTCATGCAGTTCGCCGACGACCTCGGCGCCCCACATGGCGTCGAAATCCCACGTCGGGTCGCTCACGGATCGGGGCGCGTACGGTCTGCCAAGCGGAACGCTCCAGTCAGGGTCCCCCGGCTGTTTGACCCAGCGGCATCCGCCGTCGTACAGGTACTCGACCTGGTGTTTCTGGCGGCAAACCGACGCCCGCGGCCAATCGGGTGGGATCGGGCGAAACCGGACATGCGTCCGGCGCGCCGCCAGGTCGGTGACGCCATGCCCAGCCTCCCACCAGTCCACCGGCGCCTCGCGCGCACGAAACAGCGCCAACCTTGCCGTTCCCGCGGCCACAGTCCGCTCAAGCGCCGAGTCCAAATCTCCCACGGTCACCACCATCCCATCCGATCGCCACCGATGCCACCTCTGGCCCTATGACCGGGACCCATCCGTGAGCCTTCTGGCCGCGGGAGCGCGTCCCCGACCGATGCTCCTCCTGCCTCAAGGCGGGAGCGGCGCGGTAGACCGGTGGCGGTCAGACGGTGCTGTGGGCCTTGATCTTCTCGATGCGCCACACGGTGTAAGCGGCCAAGAAGAGCAACGTTGCCGGCAGCAGGACCACCGGCGCGGTCTCGGGGAACCGGAAAGCGAGCCAAAGACCAGCCGCTACGCAGGCAAGACCGCCGGCGATGCAGGAAACCCAATGCCACAGTCTGGCCCTGGCTGTCGCACGCGGGTTCGGGTCGGACTTGAAGAAGGCGCGGAGGCCCACTGCTTCGTCAACGGCGGGGAGCCAGACCGCCCATGTGGTGAAGTAGGCAACTGCAAGCCAGTTCACCCAGACGGCGCTCGCCGCGGCAGCAAGCCCTAGTGCCAGAGCTGTACCGATAACGCGCAAGTCCATCGGCCGCGAGCATAAGCGAGGACGTGTGGCGAGTGCTCCTTTACCCTGCGATCGGGCTCGCCGGACGATGCTCGTCCTGCCTCGACGTGACAGCAGACCGGCGCCACGAGTCAGTTCTGCCGCGCGGTCCACGCGAGGATCGCGCGAGAGTGGGTGATGATCGTCCCGTCGGGTAGCTCGAGCGCGGGGAGCTTCGTGGCTCCGGTCGCCTTCCGCAACTCGTCGCGCGAGCCCTTGCGCAGAAACGGGATCGGATGGCCGTGGGCGGCGATCACCTTCTCGTACTCGATTCCCGCGGCATCGAGGGCTTCCTGGACACGGCGGCACGGATGTATCCGCGCGCCCCCGTCATCGCCGTGGCACACGTAAAGGATCGGCGTTTCGGCCATGGTCATCTCCTCCTGGAGCCCGCGGGCTTGCCGTCGATGGAAACGCGACCGGATCGCCGCCCCGGTGACAGGCTCATCCACATATGAGACGGTGGCACAGCGACAAACTCATCGCTCGCCGCTTGGTTTCGCCTCGGTCGCGCGAGCGAGGTGAGGGTCGGCGGCGCTTGTGCCTTCCATGGAGGCTGTCGCGTAAGTCGGGGTGACGTCCGGTGGGTTTAAGACGATCTCGTGATGGGCCAGAGCTTTATCGCGTGCGATCGTGAGCAGTCGTTTCACCGTAGACGCTGAGCCTCGTCAGGCCGCCCGGTCAAGCTCCGCTGCCCTGCGACACGTCCCTCGAGCGCGACGCGGCCAGGTCGTCACCGGCCAACCTCCGGCCACGGACGACGCTGAAGTCGTCGAGGCCGCCCCCGCCGGACCCTCACACCTGGTCGGGGTGGCCTCGTTGCCGCCGCTCACAGCCATTGGCTCAGGGCCAAGGGTCCGGCTTCGCGTCGCACTGATCGACCTGACGTGCGAGTGTCACAGCGGGCCGACGCAGTTCGGGCATGCACCCGACCTACAAGCAGCTCGAGGACCGCATCCGCCTCGGCGGCCTGACGCTTGGGCAGTGGGCCCAGCTCGGCGGTCGACGGTGCCCTACCGCTTGACGGTGACGTCGGGCTCGAGGCCCTCGACAAAAGCCACGTCGAGGTGACTGAGGTCCTCCACCTGGTGCTCCAGTCCGCTGCCGGCGTCGCCACCGCGTTGACGCTGCTCCTTGCGGGTGCTCCTCGCCTGGCGCTTCTCGCGCACC
>JAXDHL010000247.1:0-10626 GCA_034664525.1 Solirubrobacteraceae bacterium | reverse complement strand
TCAACGCTCGATCGGGAGGAAGTCGCCGCGAACACCGCACGCTTGCGCGAGGTCCCGCTGTTCGCAGGGCTGGGGAAGCAGGACATCGAGGCGCTCGGCCGGATCGCCGACGAGCTGGACGTCCGGGAGGGCAAGGTCCTCGCGCGCCAGGGCGACCTCGGCCACGAGTTCTCTCGTCCTGGACGCGGGCAGCGCCACCGTCGACGGTGATCGTCATGACCGGTAGCGACTTCCGCAACCGACGCTTATGGCGCGACCGCCGCCGCCATGTCGGCCGCGGCCTGACATCACAGCTCGCCATCGGAGCCGGTCGTGCCGATGGGTGGAGACCGTGCCGCGGCGGACCGTGACCATCCTGTGCGCGATCGCCGCGCTGCTCGCCGCGCAGGCGGCGCGCGGGCACCGTGGCGCCCACCCGGGCACCCGCGTGGTGACCACCGGACCGCCGCGCGCCGACGCCGCCTCGGGCGTCGGCACCTACACGTTCGACCCGAGCGTCTCGGCGATCAACCGCCAGGCCTTCCTCGGCGTGCTCGCGCACGTGCGCCCGGAGGCGGCGAGGCTCTACGCCCGCGTCGCCGCACTCGTCACCGTGGTCGACGGCGACACCGGCAACCCGGGGGCGCTCGCGATCACGATCCCGGGCCGCCGCGGCTACACGATCCGCTTCCAGTTCGGGAAGGTCTTCGCGGAGCTCGGCCAGCGCGGGCTGAACCGGGTGGTCGAGCACGAGCTCGCACACGTCGTCGACTTCGCGCTGCTCACCGACCCGCTGCGCGCGCAGCTCGATGCCGGCATCCCGGCCGGCGTGCCGTGCACCGGCAGCAACGGGCCGACCGGCGCCTGCGCGCCGCGCGAGGAGCGCTTCGCCGAGTCGTTCGCCAAGTGGGCGAGCGGCGACATCGGCGTGAACCTCTACGGCGGCTACGCGGTCCCGCCGCCACCGGACCTCCAGGCTTGGGGCGCGCCGCTCGCGGCGCTCGCCGCAAAGGGTTAGGCCGCCAGGAGCGCCGGGGCGAGGTCGCCGCGCGGCATCACCTCGACCTCGGTGACGCCGTCCAGCCAGCCGGCCAGCCGGGCCAGCTCGGCCCGGAGCGCGGACGCGGTCTCCGGTGGCACGTCCGGCTCGGCGTGGGAGGACTGCACACGCAGCACGCCCGCCTGGCGGTCGGCCTTCAGGTCCACGCGCGCGACCAGCCGGTCCCCGAGCAGGAACGGCAGCACGTAGTAGCCGTGCACGCGCTTCGGCGCCGGCACGTAGAGCTCGATCCGGAAGCGGAACCCGAACACCCGCTGCACCCGCGGGCGCTCCCAGATCAGCGAGTCGAACGGCCCGATCAGCGCCGCCGCGTCGATCCGCCGCGGCAGCTTCGCCCCCGCGGCCAGGAACGCCGGCCGGTCCCAGCCCTCGACCGCGATCGGCGTCAGCGCGCCCTCCTCGACCAGCTCCGCGATCCGGGTGGCCGTCCCGGCGGCGGGTAGGCGGAAGTAGTCGCGCAGGTCGGTCGCGGTGGCGATGCCGAGCGCGCGGGAGGCGATTCGCAGCAGCTCGCGGATCGCGTCCGGCTCGGCCGGCGTCGGCGCGTCGATCACCGCGCGCGGGAGCACGCGCTCGGGCAAGTCGTAGATGCGCTCGAAGCCGCGCCGGCGCGCCGAGGTCAGCCGCCCGGACCAGAACAGGAACTCGAAGCCGCGCTTGACGTCGGACCAGTCCCACCAGGGACCGCTGCGCTTCGGGCGCTCCTCCTGGATCGCGCTCGCCGGCAGCGGCCCGCGGGCGCGGATCTCCTCGACGATCCGGTCCAGCAGCTCGGGCCGCTCCTGGGCGATCCGGCGCATCCCGCCCCAGGCCTCGTGGGCCGCGCGCTCCATGCGCCAGCGCAGCAGCGGCTGGGTGGCGACGGGGATCAGCGACGCCTCGTGGCCCCAGTACTCGAACAGCCGCCGCGGCGCGTAGTGCGCCGCGCGGTCCAGCGCGGCCGTGTCATAGGCGCCCAGCCGGCTGAAGAGCGGCAGGTAGTGCGCCCGCTGGAGCACGTTGACGGAGTCGATCTGCAACAGCCCGAGCCGCTCGGCGGTGGCGGTCAGGGTTCGCGCCGGCGGCGGCCCGTCCGGCCGCGGCCGCGCAAAGCCCTGCGCCGCCAGCGCGATCCGGCGGGCCTCCGCAGCCGACAGCTGGACCCGGCGGCTCATCGCAGCGACCGGCAGCCGAAGGAGTCGCGGCCGAGGGCCTGCGGCGCGAAGCGGCGGCCGAGGACGTCGGAGCGCTCCACCGCCTAGGCCTCCTCCGGCGCCGAGTCGAGCACGCCGAGAAGGTCGGTCACGCGGCACACCAGCAGCCGCTCCTCCTCGACGTCGACCCACGCGCCCGCGGACGCCGGGAAGACCACGTGGTCGCCCGGGCCGACCGGCATCTTCACGCCCACGTGCTCCCACCAGTCGAGCCCCGGACCGACGGCCAGCACGATCCCGTGGTGCGGCGGCGGCTCGTGCGAGCCGGGCGGCACCAGCAGCCCGGACTGTCGGACCCGGTCGGGCTCGAGCTCCTTGATGACCACGCGATCGAAGAGCGGACGGAGTTCCTGGCGCATCGGCGGCTACGCGGCTTCGTCGATGTCCCGCAGCATCTTCTGGACGCGCTTGTCCTTCAGCGTCGCGCCGTCGAGCAGGTCGTTGAGCCCGCGCAGCGTGGAGAGCAGGCGCCAGCGGCGCGGCAGCATGACGGTCGGCTTGCCTGCCGCGATCGCGGCGGCGATCCCCTCGCCGGCGGCGCTCGGCGGCAGCCGCTTGAGCAGCGGCTTCGGGATCGCGGCCTTGAACTCCTCGCCCTTGGCGTGGCGATCGAAGGCGGCGTGGACCATCTCGGTGTCGATGAACCCGAAGTAGGCGACCGTCGTGGACACGCCGTGCACGGAGAGCTCGGTGCGAAGGCCACGGCCGAGTTGCTCGACGCCGGCCTTGGCGACCGCGTAGGGCAGCGCGCCCATGCCGTTGGTGAAGGCGTAGATCGAGGAGACGACGGTGACGTTCCCGCGCCGCTCGACCACGTGCGGCAGCGCGGCGCGGACGGTCCGCCAGACCCCGAGCAGGTTGACCTCGACCACGCGCTCGAACTCGGCCTCGGGCATCAGGCGGGCCGACCGCGGATCGTTGGCGATGCCCGCGTTGGCAACGACGACGTCCAGACGCCCGAAGCGCTCGACGACCGCGTCGACGGCGGCGCCGATCGCCTGCCGGTCGCTGACGTCGGCGGCGAGGCCGAGGGCGTCCGGGGCGATCGTCGCGGCAGCCGCCTCGGCGGCGGTCGCGTCCAGGTCGAGCAGCGCGACCTGGGCACCGCGGCGCTGCAGCGCGCGGGCCGTCTCGAGGCCGATGCCGCGCGCGGCGCCGGTCACCAGCGCGACCCGGCCGTGGAGATCGAGGGGAGTCATGGCGGGGACGGTATCGGCGTGGGACGATCCAACGATGCGTCGCCCCGCCGCCCTGGTCGCCGCCGCCGTCGCACTCGGCGGGTGCGGGTCCGCGCCGCGGCCGCCGAAGCCGCGCGAGAGCGCGGGCGAGCGGGTGGTGCGGCAGTGGGCCGACGCCGAGCGCGCCGGGCGCTTCGACATCGCCAGCGCGCTGTTCGGGCTGCCGGCGAAGGTCGCCAACGGCGGCCCGGTGATCCGGTTCCACACCCGGGCGGAGGTCGACTTCTTCAACCGCTCGCTGCCCTGCGGGGCGATCCTCAAGCGCACGCGGCCGGCCGCGAACGGGCGCTTCGTGGCGACGTTCGAGCTGACCGAGCGGCTGGGTCCGGGCGCCGGCTGCGGCCCCGGCGTCGGTCAGCCCGCCGAGGTGGCGTTCCGGGTACGCGGCGGGCGGATCGTCGAGTGGCTGCGGGTGCCGGACGGCTCCGGCGGCGGGCAGATCACCTGAGCGTGACGGTGCGCTTGGCGCTCTGGGCGCCGGCCTGCACGATCACGACGACCTTCAGCTTGCCGGCGGTGGCCAGCTTGTGGCGGGCCGCCTTCGAGAGCTTGACCGCGAACGCCTGCGGACCGGCGGTCCCAGAGCGCGTGACCCGGCCGGCGCGCTTGCCGTTGACCTTCACCGTGATCGCGTAGGCCTGCCCGGCCGGCGCGACGGTCGCGCTGCCGCGGACCTTGCCCGCCTTCACGCGCCGCTTCACGGTCCCCAGCTTTGCCGTGGTGACGCCGGCTGTCGGCGTCGGGGTGGCCGAGCCGCCGGCGGGCGGGGTCGCGGTCGGCGTGACGCCGGGCGCCGGGGTCGTGGTTGAGGTCGGAGTGGGCGTCGGCGCCGCGTTGACGGTGATGACCCCGCGCATCCCGCCCGTCGGCGTGCCGTGCATGTCGCAGTAATACGTGACCGTGCCCGGCGTGCTGAACGTGCGCGTCCCGAGATCGCCACTGGTCCTGAGCGGCGTCACCGGATCGGTCTCCCCCACGATGTGGACGTTGTGGGCCGTGCCTGCGGTGTGGGTCCAGTGGACGCTGTCACCGGCGGTGATGGTGATGTTCACCGGCACGAAGACGTTCCCGTCGGCCGAGCTCCCGGCACCGACCTCGGTGGTGGCGGCCTGGGCGAGCGCCGGGATCAGCAGCAGGAGGGCGAGGGGGGCGAACCGGAGCCACCGCATATGCCGACCTTCCCACCGTCCGCCGGAGCCGCCTAGATGGAAATTCAGGTGCGGATGGTCGGATCGATGACCGCGTGGATGATGTCGACGATCAGGTTCGCGCCCACCACCATGACCGCCGCCGCGAGCGTCATCCCCTGCAGCAGCGGGAAGTTGCCGTCGTCCATCGCCTTCGTCGTGAAGCGGAACACCCCGGGGATCGAGAACGCGTGCTCGATCAGCACCACGTTCGTCACGAGCGTCGCCATGTTGACGCCCACGAGCGTGAGGACCGGTGACGACGCCGCCGGCATGGCGTGGCGGCGGGCGACCGTCCGCTCGCGCAGGCCCTTGGCCAGGGCGGTCCGCAGGTAGTCCTCGTCGAGCACGTCGGTCATCGCCGCGCGCGTCATGCGCAGGCACAGCGCGGCGAGCGGCAGCCCGAGCACGATCCACGGCACGATCAGCGCCTGCAGCCAGCGGGCCGGGTTCTGCGACAGACCCTCGTACTGGTTGATCACGAAGCCGGGGATCGGCAGCAACCCGAAGTCGGCGCCGAAGGTCAGGATCAGCATCAACCCGACCCAGTAGACCGGCGCGCACAGGAAGAACGCCGCCGCGCCCTCGAGGATCCGGGTGTACCAGCGTGCCGGCCGGATCGCGCAGACGGCGCCACCCGCCATCCCCGCGATCGTCCCGAAGACGAGCCCGCCGGCCAGCAGGCTGAGATCCGCCGGCAGCCCCTGATTGAGGAACTCCGTGACCGGGTGGCCTTGACTGTCCCAGGAGCGGCCCAGGTCGTAGCGGACCAGGTGGGTCAGGTAGTCCCACAGCTGCGCGGGAAGCGATCGGTGGTCGAACGACCACGCCTCCGGCCGCAGCAGGTGCAGCGTCAGGAAGGTGATGACCGCGACCGCCAGCACGACCGCGACGACCGACAACAGGCGGGAGAGGATGAAGACCGGCAGGGACCGCATGCGAGGCGCTATCAACCTAGTGCGGGGAGGGCGGAGCCCCCATGCACCTGGAAGGTCAGGCGGCGAAGGGCAGCGCGTCCAGCAGCCCGGCGACCTCGAAGACCCGCTGGACGGGCGGCTTGCCCGGCAGCAGCTTGAGCGAGGTTCCCTGGCGCTGGGCGGCCTTGTGGGCCTCCAGCAGCGTCCCGATCCCGGTCGAGTCGATGAAGTCCAGCCCGGAGAGGTCGACGACGACGGCGTCGGCCCGCCCGATCGCCTGCTCGAGACGCATCTCGACGTCGAACGCGGTCTCGAAGTCGAGCTCGCCCTGCAGGGCCACGGTCTCGGTCGCCATCGTGGCGGACCTACCCGCCGTGGGCGCGGACCAACGCCGCGACGTGTCCGTAGCCGCGGATCGCCCGCGGGAGCCCGGCGGAGTTCGGGAGCGCGGCCCAGGCCGCCTTCGCGCGCAGCGCGCGCGGTTTGAGCTGACCGCGAATCCGGCTGCGCGGGTTGCGCAGTACCGAGGCGAGCACGCTGAGGTACTGGCGGTGGGCCGACAGCGCGCTGGCCAGCAGGACATCGTCGGCCACCTTGCCCTTGGTCTCGGCGTCGCGCAGCGCCGCGGACGCCGCTGCGCGGTCGCCCTGCGCCTCCCGCACCGTCACGAGCGCCCGGGCCGTCGAGCTCCGCGGCGCGAGGGCCACCAGCCGGCGTGCGAGCGCCTTCGCCGACGCCGCGACCTGGCGCACCTCCGGCTGCAGGCTGGTCGCCGCGGGGGTCGAGGGCCGTGACGCCTCGTGGACGATCTCGTACACCCCGGCGCCGCAGGCGGCGAGCGCGATCACGGCCGCGAACCGCGCGACCCAGCGGCGCCAGCGGCGCGGGTGGTGCACCCACTCATAGGACGCGTCGTAGGCCATCCCTGGTTCCTCATCGGCGCGAGGCACCGAACGGTGTAGCGGCGATCACCCCGCCCGCACGACCTCGAGCTCCTCCTCCGCGTAGCGCTGGCGCAGCACCTTCTTGTCGAACTTGCCGACCGACGTCTTGGGGACCTCGTCGATGAACGCCCAGGAATCCGGCAGTTGCCACTTGGGGATCCTGTCGGCGAGGAAGTCACGCAGGTCCTCGACGCTGACGTCCTCGCCGTCGCGCACGACCACGGAGGCCAGCGGCCGCTCGCCCCACTTCTCGTCCGGGATGCCGACGACCGCGGCCTCGGCGACGGCCGGGTGTGCCATCAGCGCGTTCTCGAGGTCGACGGAGGAGATCCACTCGCCGCCGGACTTGATGACGTCCTTCGAGCGATCGGTCAGCGTGAGGTAGCCGCCGGCCGTGATCCGCCCGACGTCGCCGGTCCGCAGCCAGCCGTCGTGGAACTTCTCCGGGTCGTCGTCGGCGTAGTAGGCGGCGGCGATCCACGGGCCGCGGACCTCGAGCTCGCCGACCGACTCCCCGTCCAGCGGGAGCTCCGAGCCGTCCTCACCGACGAGCCGCGGCTCGACCGCGGCCATGAAGCGGCCCTGCGTGATGCGGAACGACCACGGATCGCCGGTGCCGACCGGCGGCCGCGCGACCGACCCGAGCGGCGACGTCTCGGTCATGCCCCAGGCGTGGATCAGGCGTACGCCGTGGCGCTCCTCGAACGCGCGCATCAGCGACTCCGGGCAGGCCGAGCCGCCGACGATCACCTCGCTGAGGAACGAGATGTCGGCCTCGCGCTCGTCGAGCAGCGGCAGCAGCCCCTGCCAGATCGTCGGCACCGCGCCGGCGAACGTCGGCCTGGCCTCGAGCATCATCTCCAGCAGCGGCTCCGGCTGCAGGTGGCGGTCGGGCATGACCAGCGAGGCGCCGACCATCATCGCCGCGTACGGGAGCCCCCAGGCCATCGCGTGGAACTGGGGCACGATCGTGAGCACCGAGTCCGTCGGCTTGAGGCCCATCGCGTCGCCCATCGCCCCGGCCATCGAGTGCAGCGTCATCGAGCGGTGCGAGTACGCGACGCCTTTCGGGTTGCCCGTCGTGCCGCTCGTGTAGCACATGGCCGCGGCATCGTTCTCGTCGATGTCGTTGACCCATTCGAAGGCGTCGTCCGCCGCGTCCAGCAGCGCCTCGTAGCGGTGCAGTTGCGCGCCCTTGCCCTCGAGCTCGGACCAGTCGTCGTCGCCGACGACGAGCACGTGCTCGACCGTCTCGAAGGTGTCCAGCACTCGCGCCAGCAGCCCGACCAGCGAGCCGTCGCAGATCACGATCCGGTCCTCGGCGTGGTTGGCGACGTAGGTCACCTGCTCGGGGAACAGGCGGATGTTGAGCGTGTGAAGGACGGCGCCCATCCCCGGCACCGCGAGGTAGGCCTCGAGGTGCTCCTGGTTGTTCCACATGAAGGTGGCGACCCGCTGGTCGCCGTCGATCCCGAGCGAGCGCAGCGCGTTGGCGAGCCGGGCGGCGCGCCTGCCGAGCTCGGCGTAGGTGGCCGTCCGGAAGCCCTCGCCGGTCCAGGTCGACACGGTGCTGGTGCCGTGGAACGTCGTGCCATGGGCGACCAGGCGGCCGATCGTCAGCGGGGTGTCCTGCATCGTGCTGCGCACGGATGGTCTCTCTCCTCGGTCGCGACCTCTGGGGAGAGTTCTATCCCGGTTCGCGCGCGATGACCACCGTCGCCCGAAATCTGTCGGGCATCGCCTGCAGGACCTCGAGCCGCGGCTCGGGCACGTCGACGATCTGCTCGACCGCCAGGGCAGCGAGCGGCGCCAGGCGCCGATCGGCCAGGACCTCCGCCACCGCGCCGCGATCGCCGCCGCCCACGACCGCGTCGAGCTGGGCCGCGTGCGGCAGCAGCAGCCGGCCGGCCACGTCCGCCGCCGCCTGCAGCGACCGGCGGGCCTGCCCGGCGCGGCGGCGCTCGAAGCGCCGCTGGCTCTGCCCGCCGGCGCGGTTGCGGCCGTGCACGAGCCGCCGGTCGACCTTCGAGGCGACCAGCGCGTCGCCCTCGAAGACGCCGGCGGCGTGGGCGCCCAGCCGCACCAGCAGGACGCCGACCACGCGGTCGCGCGCGACGTGGGCGAGCAGCCCGGCGACGTCGACGCCGGCGGGCAGGCCGCCGATCACGGGCCGGCACTCGACGGTGGCGCCGTCCGCGCCGGTGAACGTGACGGACTCGGCGTCGCCGGTCGTCCGTGCGAGCGGGCCGTGCGCGGCCGCCCAGCGGTCCAGCCACCGCGCCAGCCGCTCCGGCGGCAGCTCGTGGCGATCAGCCAAGTTCGATGCGCATGGCGGCCGCGATGCCGCCGCCCAGCACGTGCACCGCGCCGCCGACGGCGACGGTGAGCGGGCCGCCGAACGGCTGGCGGTCGAGCACCTCCAGCGCGTCGCCGGGCCGGACGTCGCGCTCGGCCAGCCAGCGCAGCATCTCCGGATCGGCGTCCGACACGCGCGCGAAGCGTCCGCGCGACCCGCGCTCGAGGTCCTGCAGCGCGACGCAGCGCTGCTCGGGGAGCTCGAGCTCGGCGGTCGGGATCGGGTCCCCGTGGGGGTCGGCGGTCGGGTTGCCGAGCTTGGCCGCGATCAGGCCCTCGAGCTCCTCGGAGATCACGTGCTCGAGCACCTCGGCCTCGTCGTGCACGCGGTCCCACGGCATGTCGAGCACCTCGGCCAGGAAGAGCTCGATCAGCCGGTGATGGCGGATCACCTCGAGCGCGACCCGGCGGCCCTGCGCCGTCAGCGTGACGCCGCGGTAGGGCTCGTGGGTGACCAGGCCGACCGCGTCGAGCTTCTTGATCATCGCCGACACCGAGCCGGCCGTCACGCCCAGCCGGTCGGCCAGCGCGGTGGTCGTCACCGCCTCGCCGGACGCGCGCTCCTCCAGCGTGTAGATCGCCTTCGTGTAGTCCTGGATGGCGGGGTTCACGACAGCACCAGCGTGTCGAGCAGCAGGAACACGTTGAGGCAGATCACCACGCCGGCCACGAGGAACGCGACGGCGCTGATGACGCGCCCGTTGACGAGCGCGCCCATGACGTCCTTGCGGCGCGTGAGCAGGATCATCGGGACGAGCGCGAACGGGATGCCGAAGCTCAGGACGACCTGCGAGATCACGAGCGTCGTCGTCGTGTTCACCCCGATCGCGAGGACGATCAGCGACGGTGCCATCGTCAGCCCGCGGCGCAGGTAGAGCGGGATCCGGCGGTTGATGAAGCCCTGCATGACGACCTGGCCGGCGTAGGTGCCGACGCTCGAGCTCGACAGCCCGGAGGCCAGCAGCGCGACGGCGAACGCCAGCGCCGCCCCGGGGCCGAGCAGCGCCTCGAACCCGGAGTGCGCGCCTTGGATCGTCTCGACGCCGGTCCGCCCGGACTCGTGGAACAGGGCGGCGGCCACGATCAGCATCGTCAGGTTGATGACGCCGGCCAGCCCCATCGCCAGGACGACGTCAAGGCGCTGGAAGCGCAGCAGCGAGCGCCGCTCGTCGTCGTCGTGGGCCTGGATCCGCTGCTGGGTCAGCGCCGAGTGCAGATAGACGACGTGCGGCATGACCGTGGCGCCGAGGATGCCGACCGCGAGCAGCAGGCTGTCGGTGCCCTGCAGATGCGGGATCAGGCCGGCGGCGGCGGCGCCGACGTCGACATTGACGCGGGCGAGGTCGGCGAGGAAGCCGAGGCAGACGATTCCGAGCAGGCCGGCGATCACGAGCTCGAACCGGCGGTAGCCGCGCTGCTGCAGCGCGAGGATCCCGAACGCCACCGCGGCGGTGATCAGGCCGGAGGTCAGCGGGCTGAGGCCGAACAGCAGGTTGAGCGCGATCGCGGCGCCGACGAACTCGGCGAGGTCGGTCGCGATGGCGATGATCTCCGCCTGCACCCAGAGCCCCCAGGAGACCTGGCGCGGCAGATGCTCGCGGCACAGCTCGGGCAGGTTGCGGCCGGTCGCGATCCCCGTCTTGGCCGACAGGTACTGCACGAGCATCGCCATCAGGTTGGCCGTGACGATGACCCAGACGAGCAGGTAGCCGTACTTCGCGCCGCCCGAGATGTTCGTGGCGAAGTTGCCGGG
>JAXDHL010000246.1:0-2577 GCA_034664525.1 Solirubrobacteraceae bacterium | reverse complement strand
GACCCGAACGTGCACATCGGCGAGTCCAAGGCGTTCACCTGCGACGTGCGGCCGGGCCGCAAGGAGGCGCGATGACGAAGCAGATGGGCTTCTTCACCGACACGTCGGTGTGCATCGGCTGCAAGGCGTGCGAGGTCGCCTGCAAGGAGTGGAACCACGTCCCCGAGGACGGTCTCGACTTCACGGGCTGGTCATACGACAACACGAAGTCGCTCGGCGCCGACACGTGGCGCCACGTGGCGTTCGTCGAGCAGTCCGACGACGAGTCGATGCGCTGGCTGATGGCCTCCGACGTCTGCAAGCACTGCACCTCGGCCGCGTGCCTGGAGGTGTGCCCGACGGGCGCGCTGTTCCGGACCGAGTTCGACACCGTCGTGGTCCAGCAGGACGTCTGCAACGGGTGCGGGTACTGCGTGCCGGCGTGCCCGTTCGGGGTGATCGACGAGCGGGAGTCCGACGGGCGGGCGTGGAAGTGCACGCTCTGCTACGACCGGCTCAAGGACGACGAGACGCCGGCGTGCGCGAAGGCGTGCCCGACCGAGTCGATCGTCTACGGCGAGCTCGGCGACCTGCGCGCGCGAGCCGACGTCCGGCTGGAGGAGCTGCACGCGGCCGGCGACGACTCGGCGCGGCTGTACCTGCGCGACGAGGACGACGGCGTGCGCGGCGGCCACGCGTTCTTCCTCCTGCTCGACGAGCCCGAGGTCTACGGGCTGCCGCCCGACCCGGTCTCCACGACGCGCGACCTGCCGCAGATGTGGCGCGCGGCGGCGGCGGCCGGAGCGGCGCTGGTCGCGGGGGTCGCGCTGGCGCTGGTGGGCCGATGAGCGGCAAGGGCTACAGCGTCGACCTCGGCCTGCCGACGCGGGGCGACGGACGCGGCGAGGGCGCGCTCCCGCGCGTCGTCGGCAAGGCGAAGCCGCAGTCCTACTACGGCCAGCCGATCCTGAACCAGCCCACGTGGACGTGGGAGATCCCGACGTACTTCTTCTTCGGCGGCATGTCGGGGGCGAGCGCCGTGCTCGCCCTGGCGGCCGAGGAGCGGGGCAACGACGTGCTCGCGCGGCGCGCGTGGCTGGTGGCGAACCTGGGGATCATGGTCAGCCCGCCGCTGCTGATCTCCGACCTCGGGCGGCCCGAGCGCTTCCTCAACATGATGCGCGTCTTCAAGCCCACGTCGCCGATGAGCATGGGCTCGTGGATCCTGGCGACCGCCGGCTCCTCGTTCGCGCTCGCCGGGGCACGCTCGCTGCTCGGCTGGTTCCCGCGCCTGGGCCGGCACGCGGCGGTCGGGTCGCGCTTCGCCGGGCCGGCGCACTCCACCAACACGGCCGTGCTCGTCGCCGACACCGCCGTACCCATCTGGCACGAGGCGCGCACGCACTTGCCGTTCGTCTTCGCCGCGGGCGCGTCCACGAGCGCCGCGGGCGCGGCGCTGGTGCTGACACCGTCACGCCACGCCGGCCCCGCCCGCCGGCTCGCGCTCGGCGCCGCGGTCGCGGAGCTCGCGGCCGTGCATCGCATGGAGCACGACCTCGGCGAGCTCGGGGAGCCGTACCACCAGGGCGTCGCCGGCCGGGTCGCCCGCGCGGCGTAGGCGCTGACGGCGGCGTGCGCGCTCGGCGTCGTCCTCCGCCACCCCCGCCTCGTGGGAGTGGCGCTGCTCGGCGGCGCGTTCTGCGAGCGCTGGGCGGTCTACAAGGCCGGCCTCGCCTCGGCGCGCGACCCGAAGTACGTGGTCGGGCCGCAGCGCGAGCGGCTCGCTGCGCGAGGCGGCGTCGCGGGCCCGGCCGCGTGAACGGCGGGCATTGAGGAGGGCGGGGGGTCCCGCCGTTCGCGGTCGGCCGTGTCCCGCGCGATGCGAGGGGGTGCCTCACGTTTCGGTCCTCACAGGACGCTTTTGTGAGGCACCCCCCAGGACTCGTGATCGTTCATGGTCGCTCGGGTGCTGGGTGACGATCCGATCGGACCGAACGATCACACTCACTCCCAGCGAGCGCGCGCAGCAGGACCCTCTCCTCAATGCGCAGTTGACGTTGGCCTAGTCCAAGAACACGGCGATCTCCTCGACTGACGCGCGCTCGGGCACACGCGCCTCCTGGCGCGGCTCGCCGAGGTGCAGCAGACCGATCGGCGTCTCGTCGTCGCCCAGCTCCACGGCCGACCGGCCGGCGCGAGAATCCAGCACGGGCACGCTGCGCCAGTAGCCGCCCAGGCCGCGCGCGTGGGCGCCCAGCAAGACGATGTAGGTTGCGACCGCGGTGGCGAGGACGTCCTCGTGGTCCTGCTCGGCCTCGCCGGTCTGCTTCGCGCTGACGACGATCAGGGTCGGGGCGCGGTCGAGCTTGACGCCGGAGCCCGGCTTGGCCGCGTCGGCGGCGAGCTTCAGGCGCTCGCGCGCGGCCGGGCCGAGCACGCGGAAGCGCCAGGGGTTCGTGACGTGGTGATTGGGCGCCCAGCGCGCGAGCTCGAACAGCTCGCGCAGGATCGCCTCCTCCACCGGTTCGGTGCCGTACGCCTTGTGCGTCCGGCGCGAGCGGATGGTGTCCTCGATCAGGTGCACGGCGGGATCGGTCA
>JAXDHL010000245.1:0-13691 GCA_034664525.1 Solirubrobacteraceae bacterium | reverse complement strand
CGACCACGTCGCGGTGGTCGCCCTGCAGCTCGATCACGCCGTCCTTGACCGATCCGCCGACGCCACAGCGCTTCTTCAGCCGCCCGGCCAGCTCCCGCAGTCCGTCATCGGGCAGCGGCACGTCGTGGACGGTCGTGACCGCCTTGCCGCGGCGGCCCGAGGTCTCGCGCTTGACCTTCACGCGCCCGCCCGCGGAGCGCCGTGCCTTCAGCGCCGGGTCACGCGCCTTGCGCAGGTCCCCGTCGGTCGTCGAGTAGACGACGCGGCTGTCGCGGGAGCGCTTCGCCACGTCCGCGAAGGTAGCGTCCCGGGCATGGAGAAGCCCACCGTCGAGATCCCCGAGGGCTCGCCCTCGTACCAGCTCGAGCTCGAGGACCTCGAGGTCGGCACCGGGGACGAGGCCACGTCCGGCCGCGTCGTCGAGGTCCACTACGTCGGCGTCTCGTGGAAGAACGGGAAGCAGTTCGACGCCTCGTGGGATCGCGGCGACACGTTCAAGTTCGGCCTCGGCAAGGGTCAGGTCATCCGCGGCTGGGACGAGGGCGTGGCCGGCATGCGGGTCGGCGGCCGCCGCCGCATCACCGTCCCGCCGGACATGGCCTACGGCAAACGCGGCGCCGGCGGCGTGATCGGTCCCGACGAGACGCTGGTCTTCGTCGTGGATCTGATCGGCGTGCGCTGACGGAGGCCGTCTAGAATCCGGGATCCGCCGCACATCGGTGCGGCGTTCCGTCCATCCCGCCGTACTCGAAGGAGCGCTCGAACAGCATGCGCGCAGTCGACGCCATCATGCACTGCCTCAAGGCCGAGGGCGTCGACGTCGTATTCGGCTACCCGGGTGGCGCCAACCTCCCCACCTACGACGCGCTGGTGGACGCCGGGATCAAGCACGTGCTCGTCCGCCACGAGGCCGGCGGCGGCCACGCGGCCGAGGGCTACGCCAAGGCGTCCGGCCGCGTCGGGGTCTGCTTCGCGACCTCCGGGCCGGGCGCGACGAACATCGTCACCCCGCTCACCGACGCGATGATGGACTCGGTCCCGGTCGTCTTCTTCACCGGCCAGGTCCGCACGGAGCTGCTCGGCACCGACGGCTTCCAGGAGGCGGACACGTTCGGCATCACCATGCCGATCGTCAAGCACTCGTTCATGATCCAGCACCCGACGGAGATCCCGCGCGTGGTGCACGAGGCGTTCCACATCGCCCGCACCGGCCGCCCGGGCCCGGTGCTGATCGACCTGCCGCAGGACCTCACGCGCGCGGACATCGACTACGAGCCGGTGACCGACGTGCGGCTGCCCGGCTATCAGCCGACCACCGAGGGCAACCAGAAGCAGATCCGCCTCGCCGCCAAGGCGCTCGCCAACGCGCGCCGGCCGGTCATCTACGCGGGCGGCGGGGTGGTCGCCGCCGAGGCCGCCGAGGCGCTGCGCGCGCTCGTCGGGGCCGACCGCTTCCCGATCACCTGCACGTTGATGGGCCTCGGCGCGTTCCCCGCGCCGCACCCGCAGTGGCTGGGCATGCTGGGAATGCACGGCACCCGCGCGGCCAATTACGCGATGGACGAGGCCGACCTCATCCTCGCCGTCGGCGCGCGCTTCGACGACCGGATCACCGGCAAGCGGAGCGAGTTCGCGCCGCGGGCGAAGTTCATCCACATCGACGTCGACCCGGCGGAGATCTCCAAGAACGTCCCGGCCCACATCCCGATCGTGGGGGACGCGGACAACATCCTCGGCCGGCTGGTCGAGGAGTACGCGAAGCTCGACACCGACCCGGCCCGCCTGGCCGAGTGGTGGGAGCGCATCGAGCGCTGGCGCACCCAGCACCCGCTCCGCTACGACGACTCAGCGGACACCGAGATCAAGCCGCAGCGGGCGATCGAGGCGCTGTACGAGGCGACGGGCGGCGAGGCGATCGTCACGTCCGACGTCGGCCAGCACCAGATGTGGACCGCGCAGTACTTCCACTTCACGCAGCCGCGCACGTGGATCAACTCGGGCGGCCTGGGCACGATGGGCTTCGGGCTGCCGGCCGCGCTGGGCGCCCAGATGGCCCACCCGGACAAGCTCGTCGTCTGCGTCACCGGCGACGGCTCGATCCAGATGAACATCCAGGAGCTGGCCACGATCCGCGAGAACGAGCTGCCGGTGAAGATCCTGCTGCTCAACAACGGCTACCTGGGCATGGTGCGCCAGTGGCAGGAGCTCTTCTGGGACCGCCGCTACTCGCACGTCGACACCGGGCAGTGGCCGGACTTCGTCAAGCTCGCCGAGGCCTACGGCATCGCCGGGCACCGGCTGACCGACAAGACCTCCCTGGTCGGCGACCTGAAGGCGATCTTGACGGCGCCCGGCCCCGCGTTCATCGACGTGCGGGTCACCAAGGAGGAGAACACGTATCCGATGATCGCTCCGGGCGCGGCCGCCCGCGACATGGTCGGCTAGGGGTGAATGTGATGGGTGAACCCGGAACCAAGGAACTGCTGAGCCTCGAGGAGCTGGAGGCGACCGCCGGCTACCGCACCGGCCGCAAGCACATCCTCTCGATCCTGGTGGAGAACAAGCCGGGCGTGCTCACGCGCGTCGCCGGCCTGTTCGCGCGCCGCGGCTTCAACATCGACACGCTGGTCGTCGGCCCGACCGACGACCCGGCACTGTCGCGCATCACGCTCACTCTCGACGGGGCGATGCATCCGATCGACCAGGTCACCAAGCAGCTGCACAAGCTGGTCAACGTGCTCAAGATCCGCGACCTCGAGCCCGAGGAGACGATCGCCCGCGAGCTGGCGGTGTTCAAGATCTCCGCCGATGCCGCCCAGCGCCAGGAGATCATGCAGTTCGTGCAGATCTTCGAGGCGCGGATCATCGACGTGACCCGCCGCTCGATCATCGTCGAGGTCGTCGGCGAGGCCGAGAAGGTGCGCGCGTTCGAGAAGCTCGTGCGGCCGTTCGGCCTGGTCGAGATGGCGCAGACGGGCGAGATCGCGATCGCCCGCGGCCGCCACGAGACGTAGCCAAAAGCCGTCTTGCCCGGGCCCTCCAGCTGGTGGGAGGGTCGGGGCATGCCCAAATACCTGATCGAGGCGTCGTACACGAGCGACGGTGTGAAGGGAATCCAGAAGGCCGGTGGCAGCGCGAGGCGCGAGGCGGTGGAGCAGCTGGCCAAGAGCGTGGGGGGCACGCTCGAGACCTTCTACTTCGCCTTCGGCAAGTCCGACATCCACGCGATCGTCGACCTGCCCGACAACGAGGCGGCGGTCGCCGTCGCTCTGACGGTGAACGCGTCGGGCGCGGTGACCACCAGGACCACGGTGCTGCTCACGCCCGAGGAGGTCGACGCGGCCGCGAAGCGCTCCGTCGACTACCGACCGCCCGGGAGCTGAGCGTCACGCGCCGGCGGGCGAGACCGCGCTCACGCGGCCGCGGCGTCCAGGAGCACCGGAGAGGCGGCGCGCTGGACGCCGGGCACGAGCGTCGCGGCCAGCGCACCGGCCGCGAGGACGGCCGCGCCGACCCACAACGCCGGCGTGACGCCGTCGATGAAGGCCTGCGGCGAGGCGTAGGAGCCCGAGCCGGAGAAGACGGCGACCAGGATCGCGACGCCCATCACGCCGCCGACCTCGCGGATCGCGTTGGTCGCGCCGGACGCCTGCCCGGCCTCCTCGGGTCGCACGGACGCGAGCACGGCGTTGGCGGCGGGCGCGAACACGAGCGCCATGCCGGCCCCGCCCATCACGAACGCGGGCACCAGCTCCAGGTAGGGGGTGTCGACCTGCACGACGGTCGCGATCCAGGCGACGGCGATCGCCTGCAGGACCAGCCCGGCGACCATCAGCGCGCGAGAGCCGATGCGGTCGCTGAGCAGACCGGCGACCGGCGCGATGAAGATCGGCATCGCCGTCCACGGCAGGGTCCGCAGGCCCGACTCGAGCGCCGTGTAGTGCTGCGCCGTCTGGAACACCTGGGTCAGGAAGAAGATCGACCCGAAGATCCCGAAGTACATGATCAGGCTGACCGCGTTGGTCGCGGCGAAGCCGCGCGAGCGGAAGAAGCGCATCGGCAGCATCGGGTACCGCGTGCGGGTCTCGTGGACGACGAAGCCGACCAGCAGCGCGGCGCCGGCGAGCAGCGAGCCGACGACCTCGGGCGAGCCCCAGCCCGCCGGGTTGCCGCGCACGATCCCGAACACGACGCCGAGCAGGCCGAGCGAGCCGAGTGCGAGGCCGCCGAGATCGAGCTGCGGCGCCGGGCCGTGGCTCTCGGTCAGCACGCGGCGAGCGGCGGGCAGCAGCGCCAGGCCGACCGGGACGTTGATCCAGAAGACGTACTGCCAGGACAGGCCGTCGACGACCAGGCCGCCGACCAGCGGGCCCAGCGCGACGCCGAGGCCGCTCACGCCGGACCAGATGCCGAGCGCGATGCCGCGCCTGGCGGGCGGGAATGCGTCCGACAGCAGCGTGAGCGTGAGCGGCGCGACGACGGCGGCGCCGGCGCCCTGGACCGCGCGCGCCGCGATCAGCGCGTCGGCGCTCGGAGCGACTGCGGCGAGCGCGGAGGCGAACGTGAAGAACGACAGGCCGGCGAGGAACATCCGTCGACGGCCGAAGCGGTCGCCGAGCGCCGCGGCGGGGAGGAGCAGGACGGCGAAGGTGAGCGTGTACGCGTTGACGACCCACTGCAGGCTCTCGACCCCCGCGCCGAGGTCGACCCGCAGGCTGGGAAGCGCGGTGGAGACCACCAGGTTGTCCAGGGTCACCATGAACAGCGCCAGGGACACGACGGCCAGGACCAGGGAGCTGCGTCGGGATTGCACGGCGGGAACCTCCTCTCAGGTTCTTGTTGTGAGTCACTACTCACAAAAGGGAAGCAGCCACTCACAACGTTGTCAAGGCCGTTGGTCATGCCATCGACGACCGCCGGCGGTCGTGGATCGCATCCGGCGCCGCCGGGGTACGTTGTGCGCGTGACCGTCACGCCCCTGAGCCGTCCGGGTGGCGTCGCCCTGGGCGATCGCGACCGGCGCACGCTGGAGGCCCGGCTGGAGCGTGCCGTTCGCCGTGCGCGCCGGCGGGGGACCGCACTGGCGGCGATCACGATCGACCTGGCGGCGGGGGCGGACCCGAGCGCGCTGGTGCTCGCCTCCCGCCGCGGCGACGAGCCGTACTGGTGCTTCGAGCAGCCCGACCGCGACGGGGCCGCCATCGCCGCGCTCGGCTGCGTGCGGGCGCTCGAAGCCCGTGGGCCGCGCCGCTTCGCCGAGGTCGCCGAGCTGTGGCGCGCCGTCCTGGCCGGCGCCGAGGCCGATCCGCCGGACGGCCCCGGCGGCGCCGGGTTGATCGCCTGCGGTGGCTTCGCCTTCGCCGACGAGGGCGGCGCCGCCCATCACTGGGCCGGCTTCGCGCCCGCCTCGCTGCACGTCCCTGAGGTCGCCGTCGCCCGCCGCGGCGACGAGGTCCGGCTGACGGTCGCGGTCCTCGCCACCCCCGACGACACCGCCGAGCAGCTGCTCGCCCGCGCCGAGACGCGCCTCGCCGAGCTCGTCCAACGGCCGTTGCCGATGCTCGATCCCGACCCAGCCGAGCGCGCCGTCATCGCCTCGGTCGCGCCGCCGGAGCACTACGAGGCCGCGGTCGCCCGCGCCGTCGAGCGCATCGAGGCCGGCCGCTTCGAGAAGATCGTGCTCGCCCGTGAGGTCGCCGTGCACGCCGCGACAGACCACGACGCCGGCGCCGTCCTCGACGTGCTGCGGGGCGCCTTCGGCTCCTGCTTCGTCTTCGCCGCCGGCCGCGGCGACGCCGCCTTCGTGGCCGCCTCGCCCGAGCTGCTCGTGCGCCGCGAGGGGCTACGCGCGCAGACGGTCGCGCTGGCGGGCTCGATCCGCCGCTCCGCCGACCCCGCCGTCGACGACCACCTCGGAGAGCAGCTGCGGGCCTCGGACAAAGACCGCGAGGAGCAGGCCATCGTCACCCGCCGGATCGCCCGCGCGCTGCGTCCGCACAGCGTCTGGGTGGCCGCGCCGGACGAGCCGGGGATCGTCAAGGTCGCCAACATCCAGCACCTGGCGACGCCGATCCGCGCCCAGTTGCGCGAGCCGGTCGGCGCCGTCGAGCTGGCGGGGTTGCTGCACCCGACGCCGGCGGTCGGCGGCGAGCCGCACGCGTCGGCGGTCCCGCTGATCCCCGCCCTCGAGGGCCTGGACCGCGGCTGGTACGCGGGCGCCGTCGGCTGGACGGACGGCAACGAGGACGGCGAATTCTGCGTCGCGCTGCGCTGCGCGCTCCTGCGCGGGCGCGAGGCCCGCTGCTACGCGGGCGTCGGCGTCGTCCGCGACTCCGACCCGGCGGCCGAGCTGGCCGAGACCGAGGTCAAGCTCGGCGCGCTGCTGCCAGTGCTCGCGGCCTAGGGTCCGCCGGCGTTGGGGTCGACGGCGAACCAGCTCGAGCGCAGCCCGAGCCGCGACCGGACCGTTGCCGCAGGCACGTCGACGTCGCCGTCGGCCCCGCTCACGCGCACGGTGACCGCGCGGTCGCTGGCCGAGCGCAGCATGACGCGCATTCCCGTGAAGTCGCCCTTGACCGCATCGCCCAGCTTCTTGGCGGCGTCCTTGTCGGTCAGCGTGACCGTCCAGTCGTGGTACGGGCCGAGGTTGTCGTAGGCGTCGTCGACCGAGACGAGGTAGGGGACCGGGTCGGCGCCCGGGAAGCCCTCCTCGACCGGCGCCGTGCGGCCGCCCGAGGAGGCCGAGAAGTAGGTGATCGCGACCTCGCCCTGGTACTCCACGACGCGGCCGGACACGGCGTCGACCGCCGCCGTCGTGGCCGGCGTCTCCTCCTCGACCCCGCCGTAGACCTGCGACGACGTGTTGGGGAGGACGTCGAACGGCGCCGTGGGCTTGAGCGAGCGGATCGCGTACGAGCGTGCGGCGACCGCCTGGGCCTGCAGCGCTGCGACCGGCCAGCTCGACGGCGACTCGGCGGGGACGACGCCGTAGAGGTACTGCTCGAGCGCGACGTCGTCGACGACCGCGATCGTCGCGCCGTCGCGCAGCAGGTTGAGCGCGCCCCGGTATGAGCGGTCGGCGCGCGCGTTGAGCGCGGTCCCGCGCAACTGCGTGGAGGCGCCGCCGGTCACCCGCACCGGCGCGTGCAGGTGGGCGCGCACCTTGCCGGTGCTCGTGTCGCGCAGCAGGACGCCGTCGGCTGACCACGGGGCGGCGCGGTAGCAGCGGTTCGCGCGCAGCGTCAGCGAGCGCCTGCGGGCGTCCCGCGCCCTGGTCGCCGAGCAGAACTTCTGGGTGCCGGACTGCTTGAGCAGCACCCGCACGCGCTCGCCGGTGGGGGCGGACCCGAGCGTCGTGCCGGGGTAGTAGTGGCCGAGGATCCAGCTCGCGTCGCGGCCCTCGGCGATGGCGTATCCGTAGGCGCCCCACTGCTGCAGCCCCACGCCGTGGCCGAAGCCGTGCCCGGTGATCGTCACTCCCGTCGCCGCGCCGGCGCCGGCGGGCGCGGCGGCCACCAGCACCGCCGCGGTGGCGAGCGCGCGCCTCACCGGCCGGGCAGGTTGCGCTTGATGCGGTTCATGCGCCGTCTGGTGCGGCTCTCGAGCGAGCCCTTCCAGCCGCGGTACTCGGGCAGGTCGCGAGCGGCGGCGGCGTCGATCGTGAGCAGGACCCGCTTGTCGGTGATGTAGTCGACCTCCGGCGCGTCGACGAACAGCCGCCGCTCCGGGCCCTTGACCACGATGCCGTCGAAGATGTGCTCGCGCTCGTTGTCGAGCACCTTGCGCACGGTCCCGATCTCCACGCCGTCCGAGGTCACCACCGGGGTGCCGCGGGGCAGGACCTTGTACCCGATGGGCTGACCGTCGTCCTCCACGGGCGTTCAGCCTACGCGGCGCGCCAGCGTCAGCGCGAACCACCCCTTCGGATCGGTGAACCAGCCGTCCATCCGCAGCCCGGCGGCCTCGAAGTCGGCCTCCAGCCGCTCGCGGCGGAACTTGGTCGAGATCTCGGTGCGCAGCTCCTCACCGCGCTCGAAGGCGACGTCGAGGTCGAGCTCGGCGATGTGGACGGTGTGGGCGCGGCGACAGCGCAGGCGCATCTCGATCCACTCGTGCTCGGGATCGAAGAAGGCGACGTGGTCGAACAGCTCGGGGTCGAAGTCCCCGCCCAGCTCGCGGTTGATGACCGTCAGCACGTTGCGGTTGAACGCCGCCGTCACGCCCGCCACGTCGTCGTAGGCGGGCTCGAGCACGTCGACGTCCTTGACGAGGTCGGTGCCGAGCAGCAGCGCATCGTCGGGGCCGAGCGTGGTGGCGAGCAGCCGCAGGAACGTCCTCCGGGCGCCCGGGGTGAAGTTCCCGATCGTCCCGCCCAGGAAGGCGAGCAGGCGCGGGCCGGTCGCCGGCGGGAAGCGGTCCAGGTGCTGCTCGAAGTCGCCCGCCACCGGGACGATGTCGACGTCGGGGTACTCGATCCCGAGCGCCTCGGCGGCGTCCGCCAGGGCGGATTCGGAGACGTCGAACGGCAGGTAGCGCCGGATGCGGCCGGTGTCGAGCAGCACCCGGGTCTTGGCCGCCGATCCGGCGCCGAGCTCGGCCAGCTCGATCGCCCCCGCGGCCTCGAGGATCTCCTCGCCGCGGGTCTCGAGGATCAGCCGCTCCGTTCGGGTGGGGTAGTACTCGGGCTGGTCGCAGATCGCCTCGAACAGCTCCGAGCCGCGGGCGTCGTAGAGGTGCTTGGCCGGCAGCTCCTTGAACGGCCGGGTCAGGCCGTCCAGGACGTCGTCGGCCAGCGTGCTCTGCAGCGTCAGGTGGTCCATGCCAGCCGTACCCCCGCGAAGATCTGCCGCCGCTGGGGGAGGTCCCAGTTGCGGAACGTCGGTGTGATGACGTGCGCCCGGCTGGCCCATGAGCCGCCTCGTAGCACGTAGTAGCCGGACCCGAAGAAGACCTCGGAGTACTCCCGGTATGGGAACGGCTCGAAGCCCGGGTAGCCGGTGAAGCGCGAGCTCGTCCACTCCCAGGTGTCGCCGAGCATCCCGAGCGCCCCGCAGGGCGCGGCCCCGCCGGGGTGCGATCCGGCGGGCAGCGGGCCGAGCCCGCCGTGGTCGAGGTTGGCGCGGTGATCGCCGGCCGGCGGGGGCTCGTCGCCCCAGGGGAAGCGGCGAGCTGTGCTCGTCGCCTGGTCCCAGGTCGCCGCCTTCTCCCATTCCGCCTCGGTCGGCAACCGGGCTCCGTGGGCCCGCGCGAAGGCGTCGGCCTCGAACCAGGAGACGTGGACCACCGGCGCGTCGGGGTCGAGCGGCGTCTCGCCGTCGATGCGGCGGATGCGCCAGTCCCCGTCGGGCCCGCGGACCCACGATCCAGGGTGCGTGATGTCGTACTCCTCCTTCCAATGCCACGCCTCGTCGGTCCACCACTCGCGCCGGCGATAGCCGCCGCCCTCGACGAAGTTCAGGTACGTGGCGTTGGTGATCGCGGCGCGGCCGATGCGGAAATCGCGTACGTCGACGGCGTGCCAGGGGCGCTCGTTGTCGTAGGCGAAGCCGTCCGGCGCCGCGCCGATCCGGCAGCGCCCGCCGGGGACGTCGACCGGCTCGAGGCCGCTGAGCGACCGGGCGAAGCGGCCGTCGCGGCGGGCTTGGAGGCGGGCCGCGTGGGGCGGCACGCCCGGTGCGCCCAGGCCGGCGAGCTCGATCGCCTGCAGCATCGTCTCGTTGTGCTGGTGCTCGTGCCGGAGGACAAGCTCCAGGATCAGACTCCGGTCAAGGCGGCTCGCGGCTTCGCCTCCGCCGGGTCCCTCTGAGTCCAGGACGTCGTGCGCGCGGCCGCGCACGTCGGCGAGGTACTGCTCGGCCTGCGCGCGGTCCAGGAGCGGCAGGTCGCCGCGGACGTCGCGCGGGGTCTCGAACGCGTCGTAGAGGGCCGCCAGCTCGGGGCGCAGGAGCGGCAGGCCGCCGAGGCGGTGATTGAGCCACAGGTCCTCATAGGCGGCGATGTGGGCGAGGTCCCACACCAGCGGGCTCATGAGCGGGTTGGTGACCCGTTCCATGTCGTGATCGCCGTAGGGAGCGACGATGGCCAGCGTGCGCTCGCGCGCCTCGTCGAGGACGCCGGCCGGGGTGACGGTGCGCAGCACGATCGGGGAAGTCTCTCCCATCGCGGTGCGCGTTACGCGCGCGACGGTCAGCTCCGGGCGCGCCGCCACACCTCGATGACCTCCCGGACCGTCGCGGTCCGGTAGCTGATCCGGCTGTCCAGCGGGCGCACGGCGAGCTCGAAGCGCCCGGACTCGAGCTGTTCGAGCTCGGTTACCAGGGCGTGAAACCGGCGCCCGCGCTTGTCCACGAGGACGATGTCGCCCGCGCCGATCCCCTTCGAGGTCGTGCGCCGGACCGGCTCGGGGGCGGGCTCCGCCGGGACGTCGATCAGGCGATCCTGGGGCATCGCCGCCCGAAGCTACGCACCACGGCGGACGGACTCGGCGACCGCCGCCCAGACGTTCCGGTGCAGTTCGACGTTGGCGTTCCGGGCCGTACGCACCTGCACGATCGTGGAGCGCTCGGCCGTGTAGGCCCGTTCGAGCGCCGCGTCGAAGCCGGCCAGATCCTCGGCGAGCTCGTGGCCGAGGCCGTACAGCGCGGCGGCCGCGGCGAAGTCGATTCCGTGCGGGGTGGCGACGTGCTCGGTGAAGTGGTCGGCCTGGGTCGCCACCGGGAGGAAGTGGAAGATGCCGCCGCCGTCGTTGTCGATCAGGACGACGACGAGCCGGACCCCCGCCCGGGTGGTCGCGAGCAGGCCACCGAGATCGTGCAGGAGCGCGACGTCGCCCGTCAGCAGGACGGTCGTGCCCGCGGTGGCGGCGGCGACGCCGAGCGCGGTCGAAGCGGTGCCGTCGATGCCGTTGGCGCCGCGGTTGGCCAGCACTCGCGGCGGCGAGTGGACGGCGACCATGAACGTCTCCAGGTCGCGCACCGGCATCGAGGCGGCCACCACCAGCGCATCCCGTCCCCCCAGCCGCGCCGCCGTGCGGGCGGCGACGAGCGGTTCGCTCAGCTCGGGGCCCGACAGCAGCCGGCCGAAGGCCTCGATCGCGGCGGCGTCGGCGCGCCGCCACGCGCCGAGCCACTCCTCGCCGTTGGGCGCCACGTCGAGGATCGCCAGCGCGACCACGGGGTCGGCGGGCAGGATCTCGTGCACCGACGCGCTCGGGTCCTGCCAGGCCGCCTCGGGGTCCAGCGCGACCTGGCGGACGTCGTCGGGCAGGCCGGCCAGCCAGGTGCGCAGCGGCTTGGAGGTCGGGAGGTCGCCGATGCGCAGGACCAGGTCGGGCTGGTGTGCGGCCGCCCAGCCGGCGTCGCGCAGGTAGGCGTCGTAGTGCGCGATCGCCTCGCCGCGGCGGGCGCCGGACAGCGGATCCGCCAGCAGCGGCACGCGCAGCCGGCGGGCGAACGCGGCCACGGCCTCGCCCGCGCCGGCCCGCTCGAGCCGGCCGGCGACCACCAGCGGCCGCTGGGCGTCGTGCAGCGCCCGGGCGAGCGCCTCGATCCGGCGCCCGTCCGGGACCGCCATCGCCGGGCGCACGTCGACCCACGGCCGGCCACCGGCGCGTCCCCCGCCGGCGGGTGGCAGCTCGGCCTCGAGCACGAGCGGCTCGCGCAGCGCGAAGTTCAGGTGCACCGGCCCGGGCCGGCCGGAGACGGCGGTGTGGACGGCGCGGCAGGCCAGCTGGCGCAGCCAGCGCAGGCGCTGGGGCGTCGCCGGGGCGTCATCGACCTCGAGGAACCACTTCGCGGCGCGCCCGAAGAGCTTCACCTGGTCGATCGTCTGACCGGCGCCGAGGTCGCGCAGCTCGGGCGGGCGGTCCGCGGTCAGGACGAGCAGCGGCACCCGCGCCTCGTAGGCCTCGATCACCGCCGGCGCGTAGTTTGCCGCGGCCGTCCCGCTCGTGCAGGCGAGCACCGCCGGCCGCCCGGTCGCCTTGGCCAGGCCGAGGGCGAAGAACGCGCCCGACCGCTCGTCGAGGTGCGAGGTCGCGCGCAGCCGCGGCTCGCGCGCGAGCGACAGCACGAGCGGCGTCGAGCGCGAGCCGGGCGAGGTGCAGGCGTCGGTGATCCCGCAGCGGGCGAGCTCGTCCGTGAAGGCGCGCAGTCCCAGGTAGGTGTCGGTCGGCGTCATGGCATCGTTCGGAGGCGTCCGATGTCCGGCGACCTCGTCCTCCTGCATGGCTTCACCCAGACCGGCCGCTCGTGGGCGCGGGTGCGCGAGGCGCTGGGCGAACGGTACCGCTGCTTCGCGCCGGACCTGCCGGGCCACGGCGACGCCGACGGTCGCCGGCCGGCGACGTTCGACGCGGTCGCCGCCTACGTGGGCGCGCTGAAGCCGGACCGGTTCGCGCTCTGCGGCTACTCGATGGGCGGGCGGCTCGCGCTCGAGTGCGCGCTGCGGATGCCGGCGCGGGTGCAGCGGCTGGTGCTCGTCGGGGCATCGCCGGGGATCGCCGACGACGCCGAGCGGGCCCGGCGCAAGCGCGCCGACGACGCGCTCGCCGACCGCATCGAGGCCGAGGGCCTGGACGCGTTCGTGGCCGAGTGGGGTGCGCAGCCGCTGTTCGCCGGCCAGCCGCGCGGCATCGCCGAGCTGGCGCGCGAGGACCGGCTCCGGTCGACCGCGCCCGGTCTCGCCGCCGCGCTGCGCGGGATGGGGACCGGCGTGATGACGCCGCTGTGGGACCGGCTCGGGGAGTTGGCCATGCCGGTCACGCTCGTGACCGGGGAGCACGACGAGAAGTTCCGGGCGACCGCCGAGCGGATGGCGGCGGCGATCCCCGACGCCCGGCTCGTGGTGGCGACGGGCGCGGGCCACGCGGTGCACCTGGAGGCCCCCGAGGCGATCGCCGAGGCGTTGTAGCCTGGCCGGACCGTGCCCGAGACCACCATCCTCGAGATCCCGTCCGACCTCAAGCCCGCCGACGGCCGCTTCGGCGCCGGACCGTCGAAGGTGCGTCCCGAGCAGGTCGCCCACCTGCTCGAGCACGCGACCACGATCATGGGCACCTCGCACCGCCAGAAGCCGGTCAAGGCCGTCGTCGGGCGCGTCCGCGACGGCCTGCGGGAGCTGTTCTCGGTGCCGGACGGCTACGAGGTCGCGCTCGGCAACGGCGGCACCACCTGCTTCTGGGACGCGGCCGCGTTCGGCCTCGTGCGCGAGCGCGCGCTGCACCTGACGTACGGGGAGTTCTCGTCGAAGTTCGCCAAGGTGACCGGCGGCGCGCCGTTCTTGGCCGACTCCGTCGTCATCTCCGCCGACCCGGGCGACGCCCCCGCGCCGGTGTCGCAGGACGACGTCGACGTCGTCGCCTGGGCGCACAACGAGACCTCGACCGGCGTGATGGTCCCCGTGACCCGGCCGGCCGGCGACGCGCTGGTCCTGATCGACGCCACGTCGGGCGCCGGCGGGCTGCCGGTCGACGTGGCCGACGCCGACGCCTACTACTTCGCCCCGCAGAAGTGCTTCGCCTCCGACGGGGGGCTGTGGCTCGCGCTGCTGTCGCCGGCCGCGCAGGCGCGGATCGCCGAGCTCGACGCGTCGGAGCGCTGGATCCCGGAGTTCCTGTCGCTCGCCACCGCGCTCGACAACTCCAAGAAGGACCAGACCTACAACACCCCGGCGGTGGCGACCCTGCTGCTGCT
>JAXDHL010000244.1:0-4660 GCA_034664525.1 Solirubrobacteraceae bacterium | reverse complement strand
TCGTCGAGGGCGGGGGGTCCGGGCACGCGCCGTAGTATGCCCGCGATGCGCCGGACCCTTCAGCTCGCGTGCATCGGGCCGCCGCCCGCCTGAGCCAGCGCGGACTCAGGTCACCGGAACCGGACTGACCTCGGCCGTGCAGAACGCGCACCTGCGCGCCGTGCCGGGGATGTCGGACTCGCATTCCGGGCACGGCCGGACGGGCTTGTCGACCGGCTGTCCGGTCTGCAGGCGGGCCTGGATCAGATTCATGGGCTGCACCACGAAGAAGTAGACGACGGCGGCGACGCTCAGGAACGTGATCGCGGCGTTGAGCACGCTGCCGTAGAGGAACTTCGCGTTGTTGATCGTGAAGGTCAGCCCCTCGAAGCTGGGCTTGCCGATGATCGCGGCGACCAGCGGCGTGATGATCCCCGTCACCATGGCCGTCACGAGCGCGCCGAACGCGGCACCGATGACCACCGCGACGGCCAGGTCGACGACGTTCCCGCGCACGACGAAGTCGCGGAATCCCTTGAGCACTGCCTACCCCCTGAGGCGTTGGTTGCGCCGCGAGGCTACCCGGGTAGTCAGACGCCGCGATGCCCGAGGACGACCCTCCGCTCGTCGTACTCGTCGAGATCCCGAAGGGGTCGCGCAACAAGTACGAGTGGGACGAGGACCTGCAGGCGATCAAGCTCGACCGCTTCCTGTTCTCCTCGGTCGTCTATCCGACCGACTACGGCTTCGTCCCCGACACCTGCGCCGCGGACGGGGATCCGCTGGACGCGATGGTGTGCGTCACCGAGCCGACGTTCCCGGGTTGCGTGATCCCGGCCAAGGTCGTCGGGCTGTTCCGGATGACGGACGACGGCGCGCAGGACGACAAGATCGTCTGCGTCCCGTGCAACGACCCGAACTGGAGCACGATCGACGAGCTGGAGGACCTGCCCGAGCCGCTGCGGCGCGAGATCGAGCACTTCTTCTCGATCTACAAGCAGCCCGAGGGCAAGACGGTGGAGGTCGACGGCTGGTACCCGCGCGGCGACGCCCAGCAGGCGATCGCCGCCGCCCGGTCGCGCGCGTCCGCCGACTCGCGTCAGCGGTCCGACTAGGCGCGGGCGAAGCGGCTGAGCGTGCGCTCGGCGCTCACGCCGGCCAGGTGCTCCCGCCACACGCGGTAGTACGCGAGCTCCTCCTTGGTGCGCAGCGGCGGCTGCACCGCGCCGCACTCGGCGCTGAACGCGGCGTCGGAGATGCCGGCCGCGATGCGCTCGCTCAGCACGTCGCGGGCGCCCGAGCCGTCACCGAACTCGGCCTTGGTCCGCCACAGCAGGTGCGGCGGCAGCCAGCCGTCGAACGCCTCCCGCAGCAGCGCCTTCTCCGGCCGGTCCGGGCCGGTCAGCTTCGCCTCGGCGGGCAGGCGCAGCGCCCAGCGGATGACCTCGAGATCCAGGAACGGCACGCGCGCCTCCAGCCCGTGGGCCATCGTCACGCGGTCACAGCGCTGGAGGTTCAGGTTGTGCAGTGAGCGCACCGTCCGCTCGAGCTCGGCGTGCAGGTCGGCCGGGGCGGTGAACTCGCGCAGGTAGTCATAGCCGGCGAACAGCTCGTCGGCTCCCTCCCCGGTGAGGACGACCTTGACGTGCTCGGCGGTCATGCGGGCCAGCAGGAAGTTCGGGACGGCGGAGCGCACGAGGGCCGGGTCGAAGGACTCGATCGCGCGCACGACGGCGGGGAGCGCCGCAGCGGCCTCCTGCTCGTCGTAGACGTGCTCGTGGTGCAGCGTGCCGAGGTGGTCGGCGACCTCGCGCGCGGCGGCGAGGTCCGGGGATTCCGCGGTGCCGACCGCGAACGTGTGCAGCCGCGTGCCGCGGCGCTCGCACCAGCGGGCGGCGATCGCGGCGACGAGGCTGGAGTCCAGCCCGCCGCTGAGGAAGACGCCGACGGGGACGTCACCCATCATCTGGCGCTCGACGGCGCGGATCAGCGTGTGCCGGGTGCCGGCGACCGGCGCCTTGGGGGGCGCCGCCGGCGCGTCGGGCGAGGGCACGGCGGCGGCGAAGCGCACCAGGCCGTCCTCGGGGGTCCAGGCGCACCCGGGCGGGAACGGCTCCACCTCCGGTCGGCGCTCGGGCGGGAACGCCTGCATCTCGGACGCGAACAGCGTCGGCTCGGCATCCGGCGTCCAGTACAGCGGCTTGATGCCGACCGGGTCGCGGGCGGCGACGAAGCGGCCGTCGTCGGCCGCCATCACGAACGCGAACATGCCGTTCAGGCGCGCCAGCGTCTGCGGCCCGTGGTCGTCGAGCAGGTGCAGGGCGACTTCGTTGTCGGAGTCCGTGGTGAAGGCGTCCTCGTCGAGGTCGTCGCGCACGTCCTCGTGGTTGTAGACCTCGCCGTTGCCGACCAGGTAGACACCGCCCCGGGCGGTCTCGAGCGGCTGGCTGCCGCCGTCGAGGTCGACGATGCTCAGGCGCCGGTGCCCGAGCCAGCCATGCTCGAGCTCCACGAAACCGGTGTCGTCGGGCCCGCGGTGGGCGAGGCGCTCGAGCATGCGCTCGAGCTCAGCGGTGTCTCCGCATCCATGTCGGGCGACGATCCCGCACATCCGGCATCCACGCTACCCGCCGCTCGCCGGCGCGGTGCGTCGGGGGTGCGATTCCGATAGAAGAAGCCCACCACCACGAGCAAGGGAGCAGACCATGGGCAGACCGGTCGTGCACTTCGAGGTCATCGGGAAGGACGGCCCCGCCCTGCAGCGCTACTACGCCGAGCTCTTCGACTGGCGGATCAACGCCGACAACCCGATGAACTACGGGCTCGTCGCCCGCGAGGAGAACCTCAACCCGGACGGGATCGGGATCGGCGGCGGGATCGGGAGCGCGCCGGAGGGCTACGACGGCCACGTGACGTTCTACGTCGAGGTGCCGGACGTCGAGGCGGCGCTCGCCCGCGCGGCGGAGCTCGGCGGGACGCGGCTGTTCGGGCCCGACAAGATCATGGACAGCGTGGAGCTCGGGCAGTTCTCGGACCCGCAGGGCCACGTCATCGGGGTCATCAAGGGCGCCTGACGCCGGATCGGGCGGCGCGCATCCCGCTCGCCTGGCGCCGGAGCGCGAAGGTCAGGTGCACCTGCGTGCCCCCGTCGGGCACGCAGCCGATCACCATCGCCACGCTCAGCGCGGTCATCAGCCCGAGCCCCAGTCCGGCGCCGCCGCTCGCGACGTCGGGTGCGGCGCAGCGGCCCTCGTCGGTGATCCACACGTCGAATCGCTCGCCGTCGGTCGCGGTCGCGACGGCGAACCGCTCGGCGCGACGGTGCCGCGTCACGTACGCGTGCATGACGGCGTTCGCGCAGGCCTCGCTGACCGCGAGCTTGATGTCGGTCAGCACGTCGGCCGACGCGCCGGCGGCGCGCGCGCGGCCGACGATCTCGCTGCGGGCGTCGCCGATCGCCTGCGGGGTGGCGGGCCACGACAAGTACGGGGCGCGGCCGAGCGCCACCTCGTGATTGCTCCATGGCGGCCGGCGGCTCGCGGCGCTTCGGGACCTCTCACTGATCTCGTGCACGGACGCTCCCTCGGGGGACGGTGTCGTCCGGATCCGAGCCCGACCCCGCCGAGGACCAAGCCCACGTCTCGTTCGTTCGCGGCCGTCCCCCCGTCGCCGTCATGCCATGCCGTCATCGGAGGGACACGTCAAATGTAGTCGGCGCGCCCGCCCGCGTCTACCATGGGATCGGTGACCGAGCCGGTGGTGGAGTCCGTCGGAGAGATGCTCGCAGCGATCTCGACCCGGATCGTCGGCCTGCTGCGGGAGCACTACGGTCGCGGCCCGTCGCGGGCGAAGACCTACGCGATGGACGACTGCATCGTCTGCGTGCTGCGCAACGGGTTCACCGCGCACGAGAAGACGATCATGGCCTCTGGCGACGGCAGCCGGGTGATCGAGATGCGGCAGGACTTCCAGCGGCTGATGGAGACCCGGTACCGGGAGGTGATCGAGTCGATCACCGGTCGCTCCGTCGTCGCGTTCCTGAGCCAGGCGCACCTGGAGCCCGACATCACGCTCGAGATCTTCTTCCTCGACCGCCCGCTCGACGGCGCCGGGGCGCTGCGGCTCGACCTGCCCGAGCCCTGAGCGGTCACCGGCCCGCCGGCCAGGACCGCTCCGACTGCCCGAAGATGAAGCGGTAGGCGACGATGAAGTAGCCGATCGCGAGCACGATCCCGAGCGACCACCAGCGCAGCCCGACCGCGAGCGCGTGGTGGTTCGAGGCGGCGTTGTGGACGGTGAGCGCGTACGGATGGCCGGCCAGCGACGGGACGATGTTGGGGAACAGGCCGGCGGCCGCGGTGGCCAGCATGCCGGCGATGAAGAGCGCCGACGCGAAGAAGGCGCGGCCCCAGGCGCCGGCACGGTGGAAGGCGAACTGGCCGGCCAGGCCGGCGACCGCGAACGCCGGGAAGACCAGCCGCCAGGGGTGGTCGCCGAAGTTCGTGACCATCGTGTGCCGGACGTGGTAGGTCGGATAGGCGAGCGCGACGACGAGCAGGAGCTCGGCCCACCACAGGCGGCGGGCGGCCAGGCGGGCGCGCCCGGCGAGCGGCCCGGTGGCGCGGGAGGCCAGGAACGTCGCCCCGTGGGTGGCGAGGACGACCAGCCCGAAGAGCCCGAT
>JAXDHL010000243.1:0-3414 GCA_034664525.1 Solirubrobacteraceae bacterium | reverse complement strand
GGGGCCGGTCGTGTCGCCGTGCAACGACATCCCGACCCCTAAGGTCGGCCGGCCGCCGTCGCAGGCAAGCGCGGTCCGCGAGGCGGGGTGGGGGCCCGGCGGCGCCGAGTCCCCACCCCAGATGCCTAGAAGGACGAGACGCCGTTGGGCGTGCCCAGTCCCGTCGGCCCGTCGTAGCCGGGCCCGCCCGTGCACAGGTAGGCCGGGCTGCACGTGCCGTTGCTGCCGCTGGTCACGTCGAACAGGCCACGCGGGTGGCGGTAGGGGAACGACCCGGCGACGACCGACGAGCCGTTGCCCGCCAGCGCGTAGGTGCTGGCGATGATCGGCGAGGAGGCGCTCGTGCCTCCGACCGTCAGCCAGACCCCGCCGAACAGCACCGCCACGCCGGTGTTCGGGTCGGCGTCGGCGGAGACGTCGGCCACGGTCCGCTTCGCGCAGCCCGGATCGCGCTGCCACGCCGGCTTGGCCTCGAAGGCGCTGCAGCCGCTGCCGGCGCCGTCCCAGACGGTCTCGCTCCACCCGCGGCGCGTGCCGGGGGCGCGCGACAGCGAGGTGCCGCCGACGGCGGTCAGGAAGCGCGACGCCGCCGGGTACGAGACGCCGTAGCCGTCGTCGCCGGAGCTGGCCGTGATCGCCGAGCCCGGGTGGTTGAAGTGCACGTCGTCGGCGGTCTCGCCGTCGTACTCGTCGCCGCCCCAGCTGTTGCTGATCGCGTTGGCCCGCAGCCTCGCCGCCGTGTCCTCGGCCGTGTACAGGTCGCTGTCGAGGTTGGTGTTCGCCTCGACGAGGAGGATGTGGCAGTTCGGACAGATGGCGCTGACCATGTCGAGGTCGAGCGAGATCTCGAGGTCCCAGTCCGGGCTCGGCGCCGGGGGCAGCGAGCCGCCGGTCTGGTTGACCTTCTTGAAGCAGCCGCTGGCCGAGCTGCACGGCGGCAGGCCGTAGAACGACCGGTACTTGGCGAGGTCGGATTCGGCCGTCGGATCGTCGAAGGCGTCGACGATCGCCACGGTCTGGCCGCGACCGGCGGTCGCGGAGGGGACCTTGTAGGCGGACTGCAGGTCCGCCGGACCGTAGCCCGACGGCGCGAGCGCGCTGAACGGCTGGGCGCTGCCGTTGACCGTGAGCGAGAAGCAGCGGGCGTAATGCAGCGCCACCGGCCCGCAGACCGGCGTGACGTTGATCGCGGCGGAGGCGCTGCCCACCGGTCCGACCAGGAGCGCCGCCGCGGCGGCGCCCAGCACCACGGCGGTCCGCACGCGACCGCCGAGAGATGTACGCATGGGTGTCCTTCCTGAGTAGAGCGGACGAGGAAGAGGCGCTCTTTCATTCCCCCTCCGGAAAGGCGCGAAACGAGGCGGCGCGCGCGGTCCTGGCGCCCTCGGGCGCGCGTGAAGGCCGCCCGACGGGGTAAAGGTTGGTAAAGCCGTGCAACGAATCGCCGCGCCGGGTGTCTACCTCTATGAGCGCGTGGTATGTGCGGCGCTCGATCACCGGCCCGGCCCCGGGGGAAGCGCGGAGACGCGCGGGGCGGCCGGAAGCCCACGCCGGACCCGGGCAGCGCACCCGCCCGACCCCCAGAGAGGTTGCATAAGCAACCAAATCTGGGTACAATACCGACTGTAGCAATCGGATTTATAGATGGAGGATCTTGCCGGACACGAAGAACGCAATACGAGACGAGGCCGTCGTTCACACCGACGCGCTCGACCAGCTCCTGCAGCGCGCCAACCAGTTCAGGCTGCTGCGCCCTGCGGAGGAGATCGAGCTCGCGCAGCGGATCGAGCGGGGCGACCTCGTCGCGAAGGAACGACTCATCAACTGCAACCTGCGACTGGTCGTCTCGATCGCCCGTCGCTACCAGGGCCACGGCCTGACGCTCAACGACCTCGTGCAGGAGGGGATGCTGGGCCTCATCCGCGCCGCCGAGAAGTTCGACTGGCGCAAGGGGTTCCGCTTCTCGACCTACGCGACGTTGTGGATCAGGCAGGCCATCCAGCGCGGTCTGGACAACTCGGGCCGCACCATCCGCCTGCCCGCACACGTGGCGACGAAGGCCCGCAAGGTCGGTCGCGCGCGCAGCGAGCTCGCGGTGAAGCTCGAGCGTGAGCCCGAGGTTCACGAGATCGCCGCGGCGGTCGAGATGCCGGTGGAGGAGGTCGAGGCCATCGTGGCCGTCGATCGCACGCCGTCCAGCCTCGACATGCGCCTGGGCGACGACGACGACTCGGCCACGCTGGGCGACCTCCAGGCCGGGGAGGCCCCCTCGCCCGAGGAGCAGGTCCACGAGACGATCGTCCACGAGCGCGTCGCCGCCGCCCTCAAGCGGCTGCCCGAGCCCGAGCGCCGGGTGATCGAGCTGCGCTTCGGGACGACGGGCGAGCCCCGCTCCCGCGCCCAGGTGCAGCGCGAGCTGCGCATCGGCGCCCGCGAGGCCGAGCGCCTGGAGACGACCGCGCTCAACCGCCTGGCGGACATGGACGACCTCGCGGCCCTGCGCGAGGCCGCCTAGGCAGACGAGGGCCCCGAGGCCCCGGCGACGCCCCCGGCTCGCCGGGGTCTCGCCGTTTCAGAGCCCGGGCGGGTGGCGGACGGTGAAGCCGACCGTCCCGCGCGGAGCCGACTGCCACCGCGACCCGCGCTCGGCGCGGCCCGAGGTGTCGAAGCGCAGCCCGGCCACCGTCATCCACGCGTGGCCGCCGTTGGCGTAGATCGTCACCCACCGGCCGGGCCCGGAGCGCCCGTAGCGCGAGAGCGCGGTGGAGTCCATCGGGCTGCCGACGAGGCCCGCCGCCGCCAGCGCGAACGACACCGAGCCCGAGCAGTCGTAGGCGGAGTCGATGAACGTCTCGCCCGCCACGCGCCCGTGGCCGCCGCCGTAGACGTAGGGCTTGCGGGCCACCGAGTTGCCCGCGCGGATGATCGCGGCCACGCGCGCCGGGGCCGAGGGCGGGATGGTCGCCAGGCCGTCGCCGGTGAGTCCGGCGGCGTCGACGGCTCGCGCCCCGCCGGGGCCGAACGCGCGCTCGAGGTCGCGGGCGACCTCGGCGTCGGTCGGCGCGCGGCTGCTCCGGCCGGCGGGGGTGCTCGCGCCGGCCACCGGCTGCCCGGGAGCCGAGTCGGCCCGCAGCTCGGGCGGCGGGAGGTACGGCGCCTCGGACTTCCAGTGGGCGATCTCGTGCACGCCGCCGGAGCCGCACCCGGCGACGGTCAGGCCCGCGAGCGCGGTGGCGATCGTCGCGCGGCGGCGCATGATCGGCAGTATGGCGCTCCGAAGAATGGACGATCGATGTCGGGGGCCGGGCGGTCGACGACGCTTAGGCGCCGGAGTGGCGGGGCAGCCCTGAGGTATGGCGCCGATCGCGACCGAGAGTCGGGAGATGCTCCTGGCTCTGGAGCCTCGTCCCGAGT
>JAXDHL010000242.1:0-18259 GCA_034664525.1 Solirubrobacteraceae bacterium | reverse complement strand
CCGCGTGCCGGCCTGATGCTCCTGCGCGCGGCCAAGGCGTACGCCGTCCTCAGCGGCCGCGACCACGCGCTGCCCGACGACGTCCAGGCGCTCGCGAACGCGGTGCTGTCGCACCGGCTGATGCTGGTGCCGGAGGCGACGGGGACCACGCGCGAACAGATCGTGGCCGACGCGGTGGCGAAGACGCCCGCGTTGTAGGAGCCTTCCGCATGCGCTCCGCCGCCGGTTGCGCCGCCCTCGGGTTCCTCCTGCTGCTGGTCGCGGGCACGTTCGACGCCGAGCCGTTCTACGTCACCGGCTCGGCGCTGCTCCTGCTGGGCGCCGGGGCCGCCGCCTGGATCGGCGTCGGCTCGTGGGGCGCGCGGGTGCAGCGCACGCTCGGCGCCCGCAGCGTCGTCGAGGACGAGCCGCTGGCCATCCGCGTCGAGGCGCTGGCCGGCCGCGTGCCGCTGCCGCCCGGCTTCATCGACGACCCGCTGCTCGCCGAGCCCGCGCCGCTGGAGGCCGGCCGCCGCCGATCCGTGCTGCGCATCGAGGCGAGCTTCGGCCGTCGCGGACGGCGCGTGCTCGAGCCGCCGGCGCTGGTCCTGCGCGACCCGCTCGGGCTGGCCGAGCGCACGATCGTCTCCGGCGGCCCCGACGAGGTGCTCGTGCTCCCGCGCGTCTTCCCGGTGCGGACGACCGCGGCGGGCGGCGAGAACACCGGCGCGCACGCCCGGATGCTGCTGACCGCCGCCGCGGAGACCGAGATCGACGGTCTGCGCCAGTACGTCGAGGGCACGCCCGCGTCGCGCATCCAGTGGGCGAGCCTGGCCAAGGGCCACGGGCTGATGGAACGCAAGATGATCGCCGAGGCGGACTCGCGCCCGCTGATCGTGCTCGACCCGCGCGGCGGCGACCACGCCCAGCTCGACGCGGCCGTCCGTGCCGCCGCATCGCTCGTGGTCCACTTCGCGCGCCGGACCGGCTGCGCGCTGCTGCTGCCGGGCGACCGCCGCCCGTCGGTGGTGGGCGCCGACCTCGCGGGCTGGGCGGCCGCGCACGTCCGCCTGGCACTGCTGGAGGGCGACGGGGGGCCGGCGCTGACCGCCGCCCAGAACCGGCGCGGGCTGATCGTGTTCGTCGCCGCCCGGCTGGTCGACCGCCCGCCGCGCGGCCTGGGCCGGACGCCGGGCGGGCTGCTGCTCGTCCTCCCGGGCGAGCTGTCCGGGCGCCGGGCGGTGATCGAGGTCGCCGGCTGCAACGGCTACCTCGGCGCCCGTGCCGGCGCCGGCGCCGCGATGGAGGCCGTGGGGACGGCGTGACCGCCGCCGACGTCAGCGCGCTCCAGGGGCCGCGCCCCGTGCCCGCGTACGACCCCGGCCGGCCGAGCCACGCGCTCGGCGGGCCGGCGCGACGGCGGGCGAGCCGGCGGCGCGACCAGCCGCTGCTGGACCCGGTCCTCGCCCGGGTCATCGCGCTGCTGGCGCTCGCCGCCTTCGGCGTGATCCACTGGATGCTGATGCTCGATCCCGCTCCCGGCTTCCGGGCCCGCGACGCGATCGGGATCGCGGTGCTGACGGTCGCCGCGCTGCTCGGCGCCGCCCGGCTGCGCGGCCCGAAGCGGGTGGCCGTGCTGGCCGGGACGGTCGTCGGCGGGCTGGCGCTCGCATTCCTCGCCGGCGGCAGCGCCGACGCGGACCTGCTGCCGCGCAACTGGGGCTATCTCGCCCGCCAGATCTCCGACGGGGTCAACGGGCTGGCCGGCGCCGGCATTCCGTACCGGGGTCTCGACGAGACGCTCCGGCTCGTCATCCCGCTCGGGGGCACCGTGCTCACCTTCGCCGGTGCCGCGCTGGCGATGTGGCCGCGCCGGGCCGGCCGCCTCGGCTTCCCGATCCCGGCGCTGCTCGCGCTCGTCACGCTGTACGCGGTCCCCGCCGTCGTCCTCGTCCTCGGCGCCGAGTTCCTGCGCGGACTGCTGCTGGCCCTGCTCGTGATCGCGTTCCTGCGGCTGGATCGGCTGCGCCGCCGCGACGCGGGCCCGGCGGTGGCGGTGTTCGGGGCCGCCGGCCTGCTGGCGCTGGTCGTCGCACCCGCGCTCGACAAGAGCCACCCGTGGTGGGACTACGAGAGCTGGGCCCAGACCGCGGCCGGCGGGCGCTCGACCGCGTTCACCTGGGACCACAACTACTCGGTCCTGGCCTGGCCGCGCGACGGCCGCGAGCTGCTGCGGATCAAGTCCCGGCAGCGGGCTTACTGGAAGGCGGACGAGCTGGACTTCTTCGACGGCCGCGAGTGGGTCCGCGACCGGACCTTCAGCGGTCGCGACTCGCCCGGCGTGCAGATCGCCGGGGTCGACCTCGCCCGCCTCACCCGCTGGTCGTTCCAGCTCCAGGTGACCGTGCGCAACCTGCGCTCGGACACGCTGCCGATCGCCGGGTCGGCGAACTCGGTCGACCTGCCCGGACGCAACCCGCTGCAGATCCGGCCCGGGATCTTCAGCGTCGGGCGTGCGATCCGCCGTGGCGACTCCTACACGGCCGACGTCTACGTGCCGCAGCCGAGCGCCGGCGACCTCGAGCAGGCCGGCACGAGCTACGACTTCGACCTCGAGCGCTACACGAGCCTGATCGCCCGACCGACCTCCGGCCCGTATGTCGGCCGCGACATGCGCCTGTTCGCCCCCGGGTTCTTCGGGGTCGAGCCGGCGCTGATCGAGGGACGGAACCGCTCCGCCGTCCCCGTGCTCGAGGCGAGCCCGCTGCGGCGCGCCTACGGCCTCTCGCGCCGGCTGCTCGGCGGTGCCTCGACCCCGTACGAGTACGTCAAGGCGGTCGAGCGCTACCTCGAGGACGGCTTCACCTACTCCGAGGCGCCGCCGCGCGCGTCGCGCACGCTCGACGGCTTCCTGTTCCACTCGAAGTCCGGCTTCTGCCAGCAGTACTCGGGGGCGATGGCGCTGCTGCTGCGCCTCGGCGGGATCCCCGCCCGCGTGGCGACCGGCTTCGCGCCCGGGTCCTACGACCGCAAGAGCAAGGAGTACGTGGTGCGCGACCTCGACGCGCACTCCTGGGTCGAGGCCTGGTTCCCCGGCATCGGCTGGGTGACGTTCGATCCGACGCCGACCGCCGCGCCGCCGCGCTCGCAGGCGCTGATCGACGCGCCGTCGGCCGCGCGCGGCGACCTCCGCGACCTCGGGACGACGCAGGCCAGCTCGACGGCGCCCGGCCCGGCGCCGGGCGGCCCGCGGCCGTGGGCGCGCATCCTGCTCGCGTTCGTGGGCCTGACCGCGCTCGTCCTCGCCTTGCAGGCGGCCTGGGCGCGCCGCGGGCGCCCGCGCCCGCTCCCGGTCTCCGAGCTCGAGGCCGCGCTGCGAGGCGCCGGCGAGCGCGTGCCGCCCGGCGTCACCCTCCGTGAGCTCGAGGCCCGCTTCTCCGGCTCGCCCGGCGTGGCGGCCTACGTCGCCGCGCTGCGCGCACAGCGCTACGCGCGCGCCGGCGGGGGCGGCCCGACGGCGGCGCAGCGGCGTGGCCTGCGGCGCGCGCTCGGGCACGGCCGGGGGCCGCGCGCCCGCGCCCGCACATGGCTCGCGCTGCGGCCACGGATGCGCTAGCGACCCCACCCTTGCGTACACTGGTCGCTCGTTCAGATGGACTCCGCTTACGACCTCTACACGCGCGGCATGCGCCTGCTGGAGGACGGCGACTGCCACGCCGCGGCCGTCCCCCTGAAGCGTGCGGCGGACCTCGAGCCGGACAAGACGTCGGTGCGCGAGGCGCTCGGGCGCGCGCTGTTCGGCGCCCGCCGCTTCAAGGAGGCCGAGCGCGAGTTCGAGGCGGTCGTGGAACGGGCGCCGACGAACCACTACGCGCTGTTCTGCCTCGGCCGCGCGCTGCAGCTGCAGGGCCGCCACGCCGAGGCCCGCTCGCCGCTCGCGCTCGCCTCGGGTCTGCGCCCTGACCGCGCCGATTACCGGGAATACCGGGATCGGGCGCGCCGCCGCGCCGCCTGAAACGTCATCCGCAAGGACGACCCCGGATCAACCGTTCAGGTGATGCGGGCCGACACCCTCTGCGGTGGGATTGGCCCATACCCGGGGTCGAGCCGGCAAGGCCCAGGACCTGGGCGCTCGGACACATCTCAACACGACGACGATCACGTTCACCAAGCCCGGCACCTCCGACGACGTCTGCCTGTCCCGCTCCGGGCGTCTTCGCCGATCACGTCCGGTGATCCGGCCGGGCGCCGCCCACCGGTCCCCGCTCCGCCGTCTCGCGCGCGCCGGCCTCGTGGCGGCGTGCGCGGGGGCGCTGCTGCCGGCCGCCGCGAGCGCCCGCACCGTCCACTACTGGGTCGCGGCCGTGCCGCGCCCGTGGAACATCGCGCCCAACGGCAAGGACGCGATCAATCACACGCCGGTCGACACGCTGAAGTCCCACATCTCGACCGTCGTCTACCAGCGCTTCACCCGCCAGTGGGCGCACCGGCTGTCGAACGACTCCGCCGGCCTCGCCGGACCGCTGATCCGGGCGCAGGTGGGGGACACGATCAAGGTCCACTTCCAGAACCTCGACCTCGACAACCCGCACTCGATGCACTTCCACGGCGTGCGCTACGCGCCGAGCTCGGACGGCTCCTACGTGCCCGGGTTCTCCGGGCGCGGCGCCGACGTCAAGCCCGGCGACTCGTTCACCTACACGCTGCACGCGGCCCGGGGCTCGGTCGGCGTATGGCCCTACCACGACCACTCGCCCTCGATGATGGAGTCGATCGACGGCGGCATGTCCGGCGTCCTCTCGATCCGGCCGCGCGGCGAGCGGCTGCCCGATCGCGAGAACGTCGTCGTGCTCGAGTCGGTCAACGGCTTCATGACGATCGACGGCCGCGCGTTCGTCGGCAACACGCCGGTCTTCCACTCGCGCGTGGGCGACCTCGTCCAGTGGGACGTGATGGGCATCGGCGACGACTTCCACACCTTCCACGTCCACGGCCACCGCTGGTTCTCGCACGGCACGCCGATCGACACCCAGACGGTCGGGCCGGCGGAGTCGTTCCGGATCCGCTGGCGCGAGGACGCGCCGGGGACCTGGCTCTATCACTGCCACGTCGAGAGTCACATGATGTCCGGGATGATCGGGATCTACCGCGTTGCCAAAGCGAGGCGCTCGTGAGCGTCACCGGTGCCGCCGCGGCGCTCGCCGCCGCCGCGATGTCGATGCCCGGCATGGGCTCCCCCGCCGCCACCGGCGACGTCGTCACCATCCCCGGCAAGTTCTACTCGCCGGGCGAGCTGACCGTGCTGGTCGGCGACACCGTCACGTGGCGCAACGACGACGCGATCTCCCACACGGTCACCTCCGAGGGCGGCGCCTTCGCGGCGGGCTCGCTCGCGCCCGGCGTCTCGTTCCAGGAGACCTTCGCCCACCCCGGGACCTACGCCTACTACTGCACGATCCACCGCCAGATGCGGGGGACCATCACCGTCGCCGCGCTCGGGCTGACCGGCCCGGCCGGTGTGCTCGCCCCCGGCGACGAGGCGATGTTCGACGTGCTCGCCCCGGCCGGCGCCGGACCGGTGACGCTGGAGCGCGCGCTCGCGGGCGGCGGCTTCGAGCCCGTCGGGGAGTCGATGCAGCCGGGCTCGGACGGACACGCGATGCTCCACGCGATGGCCGACGGCCCCGGCCGCTACCGCGTCCGGGCCGGGCAGCTCGTGAGCAGCGTGGTCCGGCTGGCGGTCGCACCGCGCGTGACGGCGACCGTGCACCGGTCGGGACGCCGCGTCACCGTCGCCGCGAAGATCGCGCCGGCGGTCCCGGGCGCGACCGTCGAGCTGCAGCGCTACGTGCGCGAGCGCTTCGACTACCTGCCCGTGCAGACCGTCCGCTCCAAGGCCGGCGCGGCGGTCACCTTCCGGTACAGCACGCGCTCCCGCGCCGCCCTGCGGGTGGCGGTCACCAAGGCGCCGGGCGGCTGGTCGCCGGGCACGTCGCGCTTCAGCGTCGTGCCCGCCGCGGGCCGGCCGCAGCATCACCGCTGAGGCCGCGCGCCGGTGGCGCCGGTGGCGTCCGGTGCTAGACTCGGCGGACACTTTTCGACGGCCCCGGCCGTTCTTCGAAAAGCGGGCACTAGCCCGCTTTTTCTTTGTCTAGAGGGAAGGAGGAACGCATGAGCAGCAACATCCAGGAGCGCATCGAGGCCCTGCTGGCGCCGGCTGAGCCCGGCGTCGAGGTGCTGCTCGCCGAGGTGCTCGGCGGAGAGCGCGTGCGCGTGTTCATCGACCATCCGGACGGCGTCTCCCTCGGCCTCTGCGAGCGCGTGACCGCCCACCTCGCCGAGCTGCGCGAGCAGTACGCGCTCGAGGTCTCCTCACCCGGCACGGAGCGTCCGCTCTCCAAGCCGGAGCACTTCCGCCGCTACGTCGGCCGCCGCGCCCGGGTCCGCACCCGCGGTGAGCATGACGGCCGCAAGAGCTTCACGGGCGAGCTGATGAGCGCTTCAGATTCTGAGGTCACCGTCGCCGCCGACACCGGGGTGGTCTCCATCCCGTACGCCGAGATCCACCGTTCCCACCTCGTGAAGGACTGACCCCATGTCGCAGGAGATCGTCGAAGCCGTACGCGTCCTAGGGCGAGAGAAGGGCATCGCCGAGGAGAAGCTCATGGCCGCGCTCGAGGATGCGCTGCTGTCGGCCTACAAGAAGACGCCGGGCTCCGCCCGCTACGCGCGCGTGATGATGGACCGCGACGACGGCGAGTTCCGCGTCGAGCAGCTGATCATCCCCGAGGAGCTCGAGGACGACCTGCTCGACGAGGTCGAGGAGGAGGCCTCGCTCGAGGAGGGCGGCCGCCGCGTCGACCCGGAGACCGGCGAGGTGATCGTGCCGGAGGCGCCCGACATCCCGCTCGAGCGCCTGCTCGAGCACATGGACGTCATCCAGACCCGCGACGTCACGCCGGAGGGCTTCGGCCGGATCGCCGCGCAGACCGCCAAGCAGGTCATCCTGCAGCGGATCCGCGAGGCCGAGCGCGACATGATGTTCGAGGAGTACCGCGACCGCGTGGGCGAGCTGATCACCGGCATCGTCCAGCAGACCGACTCGCGCTACACGCTCGTGCAGTTGCGGGAGCGCGTCGAGGCGCTGTTGCCGAAGTCCGAGCAGGTCGACGGCGAGCGCTATGACCACGGCCAGCGCATCAAGGCCGTGATCAAGGACGTCTCGCACTCCACGCGCGGGCCGTCGATCATCGTCAGCCGCCGCGACTCCGAGCTGATCAAGGCGCTGTTCGAGCTCGAGGTGCCGGAGATCGCCGACGGCCTGGTCGAGATCTCGGGCGTCGCCCGCGAGCCGGGCTACCGCTCCAAGATCGCGGTCGTCTCGCACGCCGACGGCGTGGACCCGGTCGGCGCCTGCGTCGGGCCTCGAGGCTCGCGCGTGCGCATGGTGGTCTCCGAGCTGCGCGGCGAGAAGATCGACATCATCCCCTACAACGACGAGCCCGCCCGCTTCGTGGCCAAGGCGCTGTCACCCGCCCGCGTTCGCGAGGTGCTGGTCGACGACGAGGCCAAGCAGGCGACGGTGATCGTGCCCGACGACCAGCTGTCGCTGGCGATCGGCCGCGAGGGCCAGAACGCCCGCCTGGCCGCCCGCCTGACCGGCTGGCGGATCGACATCCGCTCCGAGACGGACTTCGCCACGGCCGAGCAGCAGGACGGCGGCGGCGAGGGCGAGGAGGAGCTGGGCGGCCGCTGCGCCGCGGTCAACCGCAACGGCCGGCGCTGCCCCAACGCCGCGCTGCCGGGCTCGCGCTACTGCGGCCTGCCGGCGCACCAGGCGCTGGAGTCGCGCGAGGGGGACACGGTCCCTGCATAGGGTGACGTCGCCCGGGCGAAGCCCGAAGGTGACCGGAGGGCGAAATCCGATCCGAACGTGCGTGGGCTGCCGCGAGGCGGCCCCGCAGACGGATCTGATCCGCTTCGCTACCGTGGATGGTCGGGTCGTCGTCGACCCGGCTGCGCGGCTGCCAGGACGAGGTGCCTGGCTCCATCCCGCGCAGGAGTGCCTCGCCCGCGCACTGGGCAGTCGGGGCTTCCAACGCGCCTTCCGCGCGCCCGTGGACGTACCCGCAGACACCGTAGACTTGAGTCACACATGGCAAAGAAGCGCGTCAACGAGCTAGCCCGCCAGTTCGATCTCCCTGCGACGGAGATCGTCAAGCGGCTGGAGAAGGCCGGCATCACGGTCAAGGCCGCCGCATCCGCGGTGGACGAGGACACGGCTGTCGCCGCCATCACCGGCAAGCCGCTCCCCAACGGCAACGGGCAGACCAAGCAGCCTCCGCGGCCGCGCATCCAGACCGGTCCCGGCCTCGGCCGCCCGCTCGGCACCGGCGAGGGCCCGGCGAAGCCGTCCACGCCCGTGAACCCGTCCGCGCGCCGCGCGCAGGAGCAGAAGGAGCGCGAGCAGCAGCAGGCGCAGGCCAAGCGCGACAACAACCGCGGCGGGAACCGCGGCCGTCCGCAGCGTACGAACGTCACCCCGCCCAGCGCGGCGGGTCCCGGCGGCGTGCGCCGCGTCGTGATCGACTCGCAGGCCGCCCGCCGCGGCCCGGGTGGTCCCGGCGGCGGTCCCGGCCCCGGCCCCCAGCGGCCCCCGCGTGGCCGTGGCGGCCGCCGTCGCCGGCGCTACGTGGACATCGAGCCGGAGCCGCTGTCCGCCCAGCAGGCACAGGCGAAGAAGGACACGATCCGGGTCAACTCCGGCTCGACGGTCAAGGACGTCGCCGAGTACCTGCAGATCTCGTCCGCCGAGATCATCAAGAAGCTGATGCAGATGGGCGAGATGGCGACGCTCACGCAGACCCTCGCCGACGACGCGATCGAGCTGATCGCGGCCGAGTTCGACCGTCTGATCGAGATCGTCCACGCGGGCGACGAGAAGGACGCCGAGCCCGTCTACGAGGACGAGGACGACGACCTGCAGCCGCGCCCGCCCGTGGTCACGATCATGGGCCACGTCGACCACGGCAAGACCTCGCTGCTGGACGCGATCCGGCAGACCGAGGTGGCCGCGGGCGAGGCCGGCGGCATCACCCAGCACATCGGCGCCTACCAGGTCCATCACGGCGACGAGCTGATCACGTTCCTGGACACGCCCGGCCACGAGGCGTTCACCGCCATGCGTGCACGCGGCGCCCAGGCGACCGACATCGCCGTCATCGTGGTCGCCGCCGACGACGGCGTGCGCCCGCAGACGCGCGAGGCCGTCGACCACGCGAAGGCCGCCGATGTCCCGATGATCGTGGCGGTCAACAAGATCGACAAGGAGGGCGCGCAGCCCGACCGCGTCCGCACGGAGATGACCCAGCTCGGCCTGCAGCCGGAGGAGTGGGGCGGCGACACGCAGTTCGTCGACGTCTCCGCCAAGGCGCACACCAACCTCGACGACCTGCTCGAGTCGATCACCGTGCTGGCCGAGGTCGAGGACTACAAGGCCAACCCGGACACGGACGCCTCGGGCGTCGTGGTCGAGTCCAAGCTGGACCCGGGTCGCGGCGCCGTCGTGACCGTGCTCGTCCAGCGCGGCACGATGAAGATCGGCGAGGCCGTCGTGGCCGGCCCGCACTGGGGCCGCGTCCGCGCGATGAGCGACTTCGCGGGCAACCGCGTCAAGGAGGCCGGGCCGTCGATGCCGGTCGAGGTGCTCGGGTTCGACTCGGTGCCCGACGCCGGCGAGCACGTGCGCGTGGTCGAAAACGACCGCAAGGCGCGCCAGATGGCCAACGAGCGCGGCCACCGCCTGAAGACCGAGGCCCTGGCCCGCCGCCAGCGCCGCCGCGTCTCGCTGGAGTCGATCTTCGACCAGGCCGCGGGCGCCGCCGCCGTGCAGGAGCTCAACCTGCTGCTCAAGGCGGACGTCTCCGGCTCGATCGAGGCCTTCCAGGACGAGATCGCCAAGCTGCCGCAGGAGGAGGTCCAGGTCAACGTGGTCCGTGCCGACGTCGGCGGGATCACCGAGTCCGACGTGAACCTCGCCGCGGCGACCGACGCGATCATCATCGGCTTCAACGTCCGCCCGGTCGGCGAGGCCCGGCTGCTGGCCGAGCGCGAGGGCGTGGAGATCCGCACGTACGCGGTCATCTACAAGGCGTTCGACGACCTGCGCGATGCCATGCAGGGTCTGCTCAAGCCGGAAGAGGTCGAGGAGACCGTCGGCGAGGTCGAGGTCCGCGCGACGTTCCGCGCCTCGCGGATCGGCGTGATCGCCGGCTGCTACGTCACCGAGGGCCGGGTCAACCGCGGCGCCAGCGTGCGTCTCGTGCGCGACGGCACGGTGGTGTGGACGGGCGAGATCGAGTCGCTGCGCCGCGGCTCCGAGGATGCGCGCGAGGTCGCGGCCGGCTTCGAGTGCGGCATCGTGCTGCGCAACTACCAGGACGTGAAGGAAGGCGACGTGCTCGAGGTCTTCGAGACCAAGCAGGTCGAGCGCATGTTGTCGTCCTGATCGGCTCGCCGCCGCTCACCGCAACCCACCATGGACGCCTTCGTCGCCGTCCTCCGCATCGACCTCCACTTCCCCGAGGCGGGATCACTGAAGGCCAAGCGAGCGGAGCTCAACGCGGTGAAGGCCGGGTTGCGGCAGCGCTGCGGGCTCGCGGTCGCCGAGGTCGCCCATCAGGACTCGTGGCAGCGCTCGACGCTGCTGGCCTCCTGCTGCGCGGGCTCCGAGCACGGCGCGGCGGAACTCACCGACGGCGCCCGACGGTGGCTGGATTCGCGCCTGCCGCAGGGCGCGGCCGTCGAGCGGCGGCTCCGGTCATGGACGGACCTGGAGCAATAGGATGAGCGCCTCGGAGAGGATGCGCCGGGTCGACGAGGCCATGCGGGAGGTGCTGTCCGATGCCATCACACAGGACCTCAGAGACCCTCGGGTCGGATTCGTGACCGTGACCGCTGTCGACACCGCACCGGACCTGCGCCAGGCGCGCGTCCACGTGTCCGTGCTCGGGACCGACAAGGAGCGGCGCCGGTCGATGGACGCCATCGAGTCCGCCCGCGGGTACCTGCAGAAGCAGGTCGGCGCGCAGCTGCGGCTCAAGTACACGCCGCAGCTGAGCTTCCACTACGACGACACCGCCGAACGGGCCGACCGCCTCGAGCGGCTGCTCCGCGAGGAGGACCCCGGATGAGCGACGGCTTCGACGCGGTGGTCGCCGAGCTCGAGCGCGCGGAGCGCTTCGTCCTGTGCACGCACGAGCACCCGGACGGCGACGCGCTGGGGTCGCTGGCCGCCATGCAGCTGGCGCTGACCGCGCTCGGCAAGGACGCGATCGCATTCATGGGGGCGGACGAGTTCCCGCTCCCCTACGAGTACCGCTTCATCCGGTTCGGACGGCTCGTCACCGAGCCGCCGGCCGACCTCGCCGAGCGCACGATCGTGTTCCTGGACTGCGGCAACATCGACCGCAACCCGGCCGACGCGCTGAAGGGCTCCGACGCTCACATCATCAACGTCGACCACCACCACGACAACACGTGCTTCGGCACCGTGAACCTCGTCGACCCGCACGCGTCCTCGACGGCGGAGATGGTGTGGCGGCTGTGCAAGGCGCTCGGCGTCCCGTTCACGAAGGACCTCGCCGAGGCGCTGTACGTCGGCCTGGTCACCGACACCGGCAAGTTCATGTACGAGAACACCGGCCCCGAGGCGCACCGGATGGCCGCCGAGCTGCACGAGGCCGGGGTCGACGTCCAGGGCGTCTACCGCCACCTCTACGAGAACGTGCCGGCGGCCAAGCTCGACCTGCTCGCGCGCGGGCTCGCCAACGTCCAGCGCTTCGACGGCGGCGCGGTCACGCTGTCCTATCTGTCCAAGGCCGACTACGAGGCCGTCGACGCCGCGGCCGGCTATTCGGAGGGTGTCGTCGACCACCTGCGCGCGCTCCAGGGCACCGCGGTCGCCGCGCTCGTGCGCGACCAGCTCGGCCCGGGTCGCGACGGCACCCGCAAGGTCTCCCTGCGCGCGACCGACGATCGCGTCGACGTCTCCAAGATCGCCCGCGCCCACGGCGGCGGCGGCCATCGCCGCGCGGCGGGGTTCTCGACGGCGGCAGCGCTTCCCGAGCTCGTCGAGGCGTTGCGGCGCGACGTCGCCGAGCAGCTCGGGTCGCCCGCCGCCGCCTGAGGGGACACCGTGCCGGACGGCGTCGTCCTCGTCGACAAGCCCGCCGGGGTCACGTCGCATGACGTGGTCGCCCGCCACCGGCGCGCGCTCGGCGGGATGGTCAAGGTCGGCCACGCCGGCACGCTGGACCCGTTCGCGACCGGGCTGCTGCTGGTCCTGCTCGGCCGGGCGACGCGGGTCCAGCGCTTCCTGATGGGGCTGCCGAAGGCCTACGAGACGGTCGCGCGGCTCGGCTACACGTCGACCACCGGCGACCGCGACGGCGAGATCGCCCCCGGGCGGGTGCCCGCCGAGCCGCTCGCGCTCCCGACCGGCGTGCTGCGCCAGCGCCCGCCCGCGTACTCGGCGATCAAGGTCGGCGGGCGGCGCGCGTACGCGCTGGCGCGGGCCGGCGAGGCGGTCGAGCTGCCCGAGCGCGAGGTCACGGTCACCCGCTTCGACGGTCTGTGGCGCGACGGCGAGCGGGCGGGGCTGGCGATCGAGTGCTCGTCGGGGACCTACGTGCGCTCGCTGGTCATGGACCTCGGCGACGCCTACTGCGACGAGCTGCGCCGGACGGCGATCGGCCCGTTCCGCGTCGAGGACGCCGATCCCGAGCGCGTGGTGCCGATCGTCGACGCGCTGCGCTTCCTGCCCGAGCTGCGCCTGAGCGGCGACGACGCCAGGCGCGCGTCGCACGGCGTCGCGATCGCCGGCGAGGCGCCGGGCGAGGTGCGGCTGACCGACGCCGACGGCCTGATCGCGATCGGCGAGCCGCGCGCGGGCGGCCTGATCAAGCCGATCGTCGGGTTCCGCGGCTAGCGTCCCGATTCGAACCCGTAGGCTGTGCCGCCGCATGCGCGTGACGTGGCTCCCCGACGCCGAGAAGCGGCCCGGCCGGCGCATCGCCGTCGGTGAGTTCGACGGCGTCCACCTCGGTCACCGGGTGGTGATCGGCGACGCCGACACCGTGCTGACGTTCGACCCGCACCCGCGGGCCGTCGTCTCGCCCGACGCCGCGCCGAAGCTGATCACGCCGCTGGCGGTCAAGGCCGACATCATCTCCGGGCTCGGGGTCCACGAGCTGGTGGTGATCCCGTTCGACGGCGCCTTCGCCTCCCAGTCCGCGCAGGAGTTCGTGGACGACGTGCTCGTGAGCGGGCTCGGCGCGAGCGAGGTGCGGGTGGGGGAGAACTTCCGCTTCGGGCACCGGGCGCTCGGGGACGTCGACCTGCTGCGCGCCGACGGCCGCTTCACGACCTCGGTGGCCGAGATGGTGGAGGTCGACGGCGAGATCGTCTCCTCGACCCATATCCGCGGGCTCGTCGTGGCCGGCGAGGTCGAGACGGCCGCGCGCTTCCTCGGCCTGCCGTTCCACCTGCGCGGGATCGTCCAGCACGGCGACAAGCGGGGCCGCACACTCGGTTTCCCGACCGCCAACCTGGTGCCCGACAACGCGCTGTGCTACCCGGGCAACGGCATCTACGCGTGCCGCGCGGCGCTGCAGCGCGACGACGGCGAGTGGGACTGGTGGCCCGCCGCGGTCTCGATCGGCGTACGGCCGACCTTCGTCACCGGCCGCGGCGTCCTCATCGAGGCCTATCTGATCGGCTACGACGGCGACTGCTACGACGCCGAGCTGCGGCTGGCGTTCGTGGAGCGCATCCGCGGCGAGAAGCGCTTCGAATCCGCCGAAGCGCTGGTCGCGCAGATGCACGCCGACACCGAGCGGGCGCTGCAGGTCGCCGGCTGAGGGCGGTCCGGCTGACGCACACGGCGCGCCGGAGGCATCGACGGCCGGGCCCGGCGATCGCCGGCGCGCTGCTACCCTCATCGGCCGCATGCCTGCAATGACCGCTGAAGAGAAGCAAGAGATCGTCACCCGCTTCGGGAAGTCCGACGCCGACACCGGCGCCACCGAGGTGCAGGTCGCGCTGCTCACCAGGCGGATCAACCATCTCACCGAGCACCTGCGCGAGCACAAGCACGACCATCACTCGCGCCGCGGCCTGCTGATGCTCGTCGGCCAGCGCCGCCGGCTGCTCAACTACTTCCAGAAGAAGGACCTCGAGGGCTACCGCGGTCTGATCCGCGAGCTCGGCCTGCGCCGCTAGGGCGCCGGGCTGGTCCATCATGGGCGTCATCGCCGCGGGCACGCATGCTCCGGCGTTCTCACTCGCCCGCTACGGCGGCGGCAAGTTCACCAACGCGGACCTCGCGGGGCAGACGACCGTGCTGGTCTTCTACCCGTTCGCGTTCTCGCCCGTCTGCACCGACCAGCTGCAGATCTACAACGAGGTCCTGCCCGACTTCGCCGCCCAGGGCGCCACGCTCTACGGGGTGTCGTGCGACGCCACGCACGCCCAGGAGGCGTTCCGCCGGCAGCTCGGCGTGGACATCGAGCAGCTGTCGGACTTCGAGCCCAAGGGCAAGGTGTGCCAGGCGTTCGGCGTCCTGCACCCCGGCGGGTTCCCGCAGCGGGCGCTGGTGATCGTCGGCCCCGACGGCGTCGTCACGTGGTCCTACGAGGCGCCGTCGCCCGGCGATCTCCCGGGCGCGAACCTCATCTTCGACGGCCTCGCCGCCGTGGCGCGCTGACGGACCTGCGCTCCTCGCCGGCGCCGGCGCCCGGTCCCGGCGACCGGATCCGCGGGCCGGCGGGCGCGCCCGTGATCATCGTCTACGCGGACTTCGAGTGCCCGTTCTGCGCCGCGCTCGAGCTGCGGCTGCGCGAGGCGCCGGTGCGGGTCTGCTTCCGCCACTTCCCCGTGCGCTCCTCGCACCCGCGCGCGTGGGCGGCCGCCGAGGCGGCCGAGGCCGCCGCCGCGCAGGACGCGTTCTGGCCGATGCACGACGCGCTGTTCGCCGACCAGGCCCACCTCGAGGACCCGCACCTGTGGGCGCGGGCCGAGCGGCTCGGGCTCGACGTGCAGCGCTTCCACGCCGACCGGCACGACCCGGCGCTGCGCAGCCGCATCGAGACGGACTTCCGCTCCGGCATTCGCGCCGGCGTGGCCACGACGCCGACGCTCTTCCTGCCCGGCGGGGAGATGGTCGCGGGCCGCCCCGACGAGGCGACCTGGGCCCGCATCCTCGCCGGCTGACCGGCGGACGGCTCAGGGCGACTCGGAGATGCCGGCCTCGGCGGCGCCGGCCGTCAGCGCCTCGAGCCCGAAGGCGGCGACCGGCGACAGCGCGCCGGTGCCGTCGACGCCCGTGCTCGCGGCGCGCCGGGCGGCCCAGCTGAGCAGGCCGGCGGTGAACGCGTAGCCGTCGGCGCCCTGGAGCAGGACGTCCGCCAGCCGGGTGCCGTCCGCCGCGTACGCCTCGGCGGCGATGAACGACGTGCTCGAGCCCGCGGACTCCGCCGTGCGCGACGGGGCGAGCGCCATCAGCCGCTCGCCGGCCGCCTGCATCACCGCGCGCGTCCCGGGGACCCTGGTGACGATCGAGGTGGCGAGCGATCCCGCCGCCACCGCCCGCGTCAGCGGCCCGAACCAGCCGAGGTAGGCGTTGACGTCGCGCAACTGCGGGAACGCGGCCGGCAGCGTGAAATGCTCGGCGGCGCCGATCGACATCGCGGGCCGGTCGCGTCCGGCGATCCGGAACGTGCGGATGCGCGCACCGCCGCGCTCGGTCACCAGCCGCCCGTCGCGGAACGCGAACGCCGGATCGAGCGTCGCGCCGACCAGCGACTCCTTGGTGCCCGGGCTCGCGAACTCGGCGCCGCCGCCGAGCGCGTAGTAGCCGACGTCCACGCGGACCGCTCCGGCACCCGCCCGGTCGAGTGCCAGCGCCCCCGCGAGCGCGCCCGGCACCCAGTCGTAGCCCATCGCCGTCAGCAGTGCGGCGCCCTGCCGGCGCGCGGGCTCGTCGAACTGCTGAAAGACGCGCCGGATGAACGACGGCTCGCCCGTCGAGTCCAGGTAGGTGGCGCCGGCGGCGGTCGCCGCCCGCACGGCGACGTCGCCGTACTTGGCGAACGGGCCCACCGTGCTGACCAGCACGTCGCCGTCGCCGACCGCGCTGAAGACGGAGTTCTGGCGCAGCACGTCGGCCTTCACCGTCTCGAGGTCGCTCCCGAGCCGGTCGGCGAGCCGCTTCAGGCGCTCGGGGTCGCGGCCCGCCAGCACCGGCCGCTCGCCCTGGGCGACCAGTCGCTCGGCCACGAGCCCGCCGGTGAAGCCGGTCGCGCCGAAAAGGACGATCCTGCCTGCCATCAAGCCGCGCACACTACCCGCCCGGAGCCGGCTCGAACCCGCCTCATCGCTACCATGGCGGCCAACGACTGCCGAAGTGCTAAGAGAGCGCAGAGGACCCCGCCAACACGGGCGGGGAGGAAAGGAACACCTTTGTCTGACGTGACCCGGGTTACCGTCGAGATCGGCGGGACCGAGATCTCGTTCGAGACCGGCAAGCTGGCCAAGCAGGCCAGCGGCTCCGTCGTCGTGCAGGCCGGCGACACCATGGTCCTGTCGACCGCAACGGCCGGCAACCAGCGCGACGTCGACTTCCTGCCGCTGACCGTCGATGTCGAGGAGCGCATGTACGCCGCGGGCAAGATCCCCGGCTCGTTCTTCAAGCGCGAGGGTCGTGCCGGCGAGAAGGGCACGCTCGTCGCCCGCATGATCGACCGCCCGCTGCGCCCGCTCTTCCCCAAGGGCTGGAACTACGAGACGCAGCTCGTGACGGTCCCGCTGTCGGTGGACCACGTCCACCCGTACGACATCCTCGGGATGAACGGCGCCTCCGCCGCCCTGATGGTGTCCGACATCCCCTTCCCCGAGCCGGTCGGCGCCGTGCGCATCGGCAAGATCGACGGCAACTTCGTCGTCAACCCCGACGAGACCGCGCTGGCCGAGGGCGCGTCCGACCTGGACCTCGTCGTCTCCGGCACCGCCGAGGCGATCCTGATGGTCGAGGCCGGCGCCTCCGAGATCCCCGAGGCCGAGATCCTGGACGCGCTGGACATCGCCCATGGCGAGATCAAGAAGCTCGTGGCGGCGATGAACGAGCTCGGCCAGAAGGCCGGCAAGTCGCCGAAGATCGAGGTCTCGGCGCCGCAGGTCGACGAGGCGGTCTTCACCGAGCTCAAGGACCGCTTCGGCGGCAAGCTCGACGAGGCCACGCAGGTGTTCGACAAGCTCGAGCGCCAGGCCGCGACCAAGGCCGTCGAGGTGGAGGCGATCGAGGCGCTGTCCGGCGGCCCGGAGGACCCCGAGTACTCCGAGCGCCTCGCGAAGGCGCAGCTCGCCTTCGACAAGCTCGAGAAGGCGATCATCCGCGAGCGGATCGCCGTCCATAAGAAGCGCCCGGACGGCCGGAACACGACCGAGATCCGCCCGATCTCGATCGAGGCCGGCCTGCTGCCGCGCGCGCACGGCTCGGCGCTGTTCACCCGCGGCCAGACGCAGGCGCTGTCGGTGATCGCCCTCGGCACCACGCGCGAGGAGATGCGCCTGGACACGCTGGGGCTGGAGACCACGAAGTCGTACTTCCATCACTACAACTTCCCGCCGTTCTCGGTGGGCGAGGCCGGCTTCATGCGCGGCCCGAAGCGCCGCGACATCGGCCACGGCGCGCTCGCCGAGCGCGCGCTGGTCCCGATGATCCCGAACCAGGAGGACTTCCCGTACACGATCCGCGTCGTGTCGGACATCCTCGAGTCCAACGGCTCCTCGTCGATGGCCTCGGTCTGCGGCTCGACCCTGTCGCTGATGGACGCCGGCGTGCCGATCAAGGCGCCGGTGGCGGGCATCGCCATGGGGCTCATCAAGGAGGGCGACGACTACGTCGTGCTCACCGACATCGCCGGCGTCGAGGACCACCTCGGCGACATGGACTTCAAGGTCGCCGGCACCGAGGAGGGCATCACCGCCCTCCAGATGGACATCAAGATCACGGGCGTCACGTTCGAGATCCTGCGCGACGCGCTGACGCAGGCCCGCGAGGCCCGGCTGTTCATCCTCGGCGAGATGGCGAAGGTGCTCGACAAGCCGCGTGAGGAGATGTCGGACTTCGCGCCGCGCATCTCGTCGATCAAGATCGACCCGGACAAGATCGGCCTGCTGATCGGCAAGGGCGGCGAGACGATCCGCTCGCTGCAGGAGGAGT
>JAXDHL010000241.1:0-2539 GCA_034664525.1 Solirubrobacteraceae bacterium | reverse complement strand
CGTAGATCTCCGACAGGCGGCGGATGCGGTCGAGCCGGCGCTGCGCCTTGTGCAGCTTGAGCTCGATCGTGTCGGTGCGCGGGAGCGGCACGCGGTCGACGAAGTCGCGGCCCGAGTCGAGCAGCCGCGTGGCGCGGTCGATCGTGCCGGTGATGCGCGCGTGCGAGGACAGCCGCCACTCCGGCACCGCGACCGGCAGGCCGTCCTCGCCCGGCAGCGGGCGCTCGCGGAAGTAGCGCGTCACGAGCTCCGCCATGCGGTCGACGGTGAGCGGGTTGCGCGAGCCGGAGACGACGTTGAGCGTCCGCGTGGCGCCGTCCTCGGGCGGGTGCCCGGCGGCGGTCAGGCAGGCGTTGGCGACCATGTCGACCGGGACGATGTCCATCCGGATCGAGCGGTTGGCGGCGAAGCGCCCGCCGATCAGGCCGGCGCCGTAGGCGAGCAGGATCGGGTCGGCGACCTTCAGGCTCTCGAGCCAGCCTGGGTAGGGGGTGCGCAGCGCCGACTCGACGATCGCCGGGCGCACGATCGTCAGCGCGCGCGGGCGCTCGGCCATCAGCCGCCGCTCTCCCACCGCCTTGGAGAGCCCGTAGGTGTCGGTCCAGCCGAGCGAGCGCGCGCGCCCGCGGCCGCGCTCGGTCAGCTGGTCGCGCACCCAGTCGCGCCGCAGCGCCTCGCCGCGGGCGCCGATCGCGGGGCCGCCGGCCGGGCCGACCGCGCGCCGCGCCTCGTGCCCGAAGCGGCGCTGGTGCAGCGGCAGGCGCGACTCCGATTCGAGGTCGCGGCGCCACGCGCGCGCCGCGTCCAATTCGGCGTCGAGGTCGATGTCGGGCTCCGACGGCGCCGTGCCGCTCGGGCGCTCGAGCACGAGCCCGGTCCGCTGTCCGGCCGCGTAGGCGGTGCTGACGTGGACGAAGTACGGGTCGGAGCCGGCGGCGCGCAGCGCGCGCAACAGGCGCGCCGGACCCTTTCCGTTGAGGTCGAGGCTGTCGTCCAGAGCCTGCTCGAAGGAGACCGAGGCGGCGCAGTGGATCACCACGTCGATGCCGCCGAGGCCCTGCAGCCCGTCGTCGTCGGAGAGGTCGCCGCCGAGCGCGGTCACCTCCGAGCCGTCGAGGCCCTCGAAGATGTCGCCGGCCAGGATCTGCTCCAGCCGGCCCTGCGGATCGGCGCCGCGCAGCAGCACGGTCACGCGCAGCTCCGGCAGCTCGTGCAGGCATTGCGCGAGCACCGCCTTGCCGACGAACCCGGAGGCTCCGGTCAGCAACAGCGCCTGGCCCGACAGGCTCTCCCTGAGAGTCTCGGTCACGAGCACACGACCGTACCACCGTCTCTACTAACGTGTCAGTAGATGGCTTCGACGGACCGGATCCTCGAGGCGGCGCGCGGCGAGTTCGCGACGCGCGGGTTCGGCGGCGCGCGCCTGCAGGACATCGCCGAGCACGCCGGTCTCACGCACCCGACGCTGCTCTACCACTTCGGCACCAAGGAGCGGCTCTACGCCGCCGTGATCGAGCAGGCGATGCAGGACTGGGCGGGGATGACCTCCGCGGCGATCGGCGACGCCCGCGTCGGCTTCGACCGCGTGGCGGCGTTGATCGACGCCGGCTTCGCGTTCTTCGCCGGCCATCGCGACTTCGTCGTCATCTGGCGGCGCGAGGCGATCGAGGGCGGCGGCCGGCTGGAGCAGGCGATGGCCGACCACATGCGCCCGTTCCTCGACCGCGCCGTCGGGTTCCTGCGCCGCGAGGTCGCGGCCGGGCGCCTGCGCGAGCACGACCCGGTCGAGCTGATGCAGCTCGTCTACGGCGCCGTGATGACGTTCTTCTCGGACGCGGCGTTCCGGGCGCGGCTGCTCGACGAGGACCCGCTCGGCGACGCGCCGCGCGAGCGCTTCAGGGACGCGCTGACGGCGACGCTGCGCGGTGCGCTAGAGCCGCGTTGAGCCGGCCGGAGCGGAACGGCTCGCGGTCGATCACGGCGTGCGCGTAGCCGGCCCGCCTGACCCGCGCGACGATCTCCTGCTCGTTGGCGAGCGCGCGCGGGAGGTCCTCCTCCGCGATCTCCAGCCGCCCGAGGATGCCGTGGTGGCGGACGCGCACGACGGGGAAGCCGAGCGCGCGCACGGCGTGCTCGGCGCGGTCGATCAGCTGCAACGTCTCGGGGTCGACGGCGGTGCCGTAGGGGATCCGGCTGGCGAGGCAGGGGGTCGCCGGCTTCTCCGCGCTGGGCAGGGCGAAGTGGCGGGCGAGGATGCGCACCGTCGCCTTGTCGACGTCGTGCAGCGGATGGACGACGCCATGCTCGGCGGCGGCTTTCAGACCCGGGCGCCAGTCCCCCTGGTCGTCGGCGTTGGCGCCGGAGAGCAGGGCGGCGTAGCCGCGCCGCGTGGCGAGCTCGGCGAGCCGGTCGTAGAGCTCGGTCTTGCAGAAGTAGCAGCGGTCGCGCCCGTTCGCCCGGTACCCGGGTCTCGCCAGCTCGTCCGTGGCGATCGTCTCGTGGGCGATGCCGATGTGGGCGGCGACGCGGCGTGCGCCGT
>JAXDHL010000240.1:0-3116 GCA_034664525.1 Solirubrobacteraceae bacterium | reverse complement strand
GCGGTCGCGGTCACGGTCGCGGTCGTCGTGGTCGAGCTCGGCGTCGTCGTGGCCGCCGGGCGGCGCTTCGGCTCGCGGGCCAGCCGTGGCGGCGTCGCGAGCGCCGCGAGCCGCGCAAGTCTCGGCGCCTTGGCGGACACCGTGAACGCGTGCGGTTGCTCCGCCGGGGTGGCGCGCCCCACCGACGCGTCGCTGCCCGAGAGGGCGAACGCGATCCCGAATGCGGCCGCTGCCAGCGCGGCGACCGCGAGCAGCGGGCTCACGACTTGCCGCATCGGACCCGCTTGAAGGCCTTGCCCTCGAAGGTCTTCGGCGCCAGGTCGCACGTCCGGGTCTTGGCCCGGAGGCCCCGGCCGACGCCGTTGCGCTGGTAGACGCCGATGCGGTTCGCGCCGGGTCGCGTGACCGACACCTCGAAGCCCGCACCGCGCGGGAGGACCCGGCCGTTCGTCCAGTTGGTGCGGACGCTCTTGCGCTTGCGGGCGACGATCACCTTCTTGCTCTTGGAGCCGCAGCCGGCACCGCGGCAACGGAGCACGATCCGATAGCCCCGCGCGACAGGCGCGATCCGCGCCGCGCCGTAGATGCGCCCCCGCCCGGCCACGAGCGTCGAGTACAGGCCGATGCTCGGCGACGGGGACAGGTCGGCCGCGGGGATCCGACCGTCGCAGTTCTCGTCGACCTTGTTGCCGGGGACCTCATTTGCCGTCGGGTGGATCGAGGCGTTCTTGTCGTTGCAGTCCTTGCCGGCCGGTCGGAAGTCGTACCCGTCGTTGTCGAAGTCCTTGTTGTCCCTGCCGTTGCAGTCCTGGTCGATTCCGTCGTTGAAGACGTCCGGGGCGCCGTGGTAGCGCGTCGGGTCGTCGGGCGCGCAGTCCGTGGCGTTGCCCTCCGGATCACCATCGTTGTTGCCGCCGAACCTGACGCGGTAGGTGAACTGGCCCTGATGCCGTGGTGGCATGTCAGACGCATAGCCGTCGGCGTAGTAGGCCCCGACTTGCACGTAGTAGGTCACGCCCTTGCTGACGTCGACCGCCACCGCTGCCTCACCCTGGTCGTCCTTCGGGTTGTCATCGCACGCGAGCGGCGTCGTCTCAGCGCCGCGGTACACGGCGATGACGGTGTCCATCGGGTCTGAGAGCACAGGGGTCGCCGTGAATGTCCCGGTCCCACCCTTATCCGCGGTGTACTTGAACCACACGGTGCTGCGGAACAGGGACGGGGGCGCACCGCCGGGGAGCGTGCATGTCGGCGTCCCCTCACCGTCGATCCCGGCGCCATGCGTGTCGTAGCGCTGCTGGCCGTCGTCGGGCCCGAACGTGATGGCATTGGCGCGCAGGTCGTTCGGCGGCGGTGCGGAAGTGACCAGGAGCGCGTACGAGCTCGGGAAACCACCAGGGTGGGGGTAGCACCAGACGGGGCCTGACTGGTTGTCGTCCAGGCAGCCGCCCACCTGGATCGGGTAGACCTGGCCGGCGGTGGAGCTCCACTGGAGGACATTGGGCGCGTTGTCCGGGCTCGCGTAGCACTGGTCGATCGAGCTCAGGCTGGTCGAATACAGCGCCGAGAGCAGCGGCCAAGACGCCGTGGCGGTCGCCGTGAGTTGCCGGCCGTTCCCGGTCACGCTCGTCCAGTCGGTCCAGTCCATGCGCGTGCCCCCGTTCGCGGTGCAGGACTGGGCGCCGTTGACCGTGAGGTCCTCGTCGGCCTCGATGCCGAACGAGGACAGATCGGGCGACGTGTACGGCTCGCCAACCAAGAGCGAGTCGGCCGACCCTTGGAGGTCGTTCGCCGGGCTGGGCGACGCCAGGGCGAGCAGCGCCACCATCGTGCACAGCGCAATCGAGGGCCAGCTGCGTCGCACTCTCCAGAGTGCTGCCCAAGCACCGTGACGGCTCGAAGCGGTGTCGTGTCCCCCGTTCATCGCCGGTCACCCGCTCACGTGGAACCGGACGGCCCGTGCCGAGCGGTTCAGGGCCCCGTCGACGGCGGACAGGATGAGCCGGTAGTGGCCGGCCCGGAGGCGGCCCTTCAGCCTGACCGCGGTCCTGCCGGCGCGCGCGGAGTAGTAGCGCGGCTCGCGCACGCGCCGGTGGCCGCGCTGGTGCGTCGCGGTCAGCAGCGCGCCGTCGGACACGCGGAAGCGTGCGACGAGTGAGGCGCGGCTCGTCCCGAGCCTGAGCGGGGTCGGGGTCTCGTCAGGCATGGCGATCAGCAGCGGTCGGGGTCGGAATGGGACAGCGCACGCAGCTCGCGGGCGATCGCGACCGTGCGCAGCTTGCGTTCGGCCATGGCGGCGCGCCGCCGCAGGGCCGCGGGCCCCTCGAAACGCACGGCGTCGGCCCGGTGGTCGAGCCGGCCGGCGAGGTCGTCCACGGGCTCCGCCGCTTCACGCAGCGCGGCGGATCGGGGCTGTGTGGCGGCGATGTCGTGGTCGGGCAGGTCGCGCATGGGGGTCCTCGGTCTCGAGGGGTTCAGCCGCCCGCCCGCTGCAACGCCTCGCGCCGCCGGGCAACTTCGACGCCGCCCTCTTCGAAGGCGGCGTGGAGACGGCGCAGCGTCGGTTCGAACTCGCCGGCCCAGGCGGCCCGGAACCGCTCGGCGGCCGGGCCATGCCAGTGCGTTTGCTCGAGCTGGACGCGGACTGCGTCGGCCACCTGCTGGATCGCCTGGCTCTGCTGGGCGAACGTCGCCTTCAGCGCGGCCAGCTGATCGAGGTCTCCACCCAGGTGCGACATCTCCGCTCCTTCGTCTGTTGGGGAGACCCTCTCGGATCTGCCCGGGCGCGACAACCGCCCGTAAGAGTGCGAACACCACACCTCGGCGGCGCGGTCAGCTGCGCCGCGGCCGTCAAGCGGCCCGGCCTACGCCATGCTCAGGACGGGCGGCCGACCGACTGGTTGCCGACGGCTCCGACGAGTGGAACGAATCAAAGTGTCGACTTCGGCCTCGCCAGGGTTGTGGTCCCGGCGGTCGGGGGTTCGAGTCCGCTCGCTCTCGCTCCTCCTCAGGTGAGCTGGGCAGCCGGGGCGTCCAGCGGCACCGACTGACCGGGCCAGCTCGTGCTGCCCCGGCACGCGCCCGGGCGGCGGCGTCGGCGAAGGCGACCAGCGCTG